>CAYTUL010000001.1:0-28644 GCA_964441135.1 uncultured Desulfobacteraceae bacterium
GGTCAGACCTGTCAAGGTGCCGCTCCCTTCATTAAAGGTGAGTTTGCCCCTTGCCAGCAGACCGGCGCCTTTTGTATCGGTTATGCCGGTCCGGAGATCTTCGTTCGGATTACAGGTAAGGATATATTCCCATTCGGCTCCGGATATTTTATCGTAATATATGGTAATGTCGTGGGTGCTTCCAAGAGCATCATAGGCCTTCACAGTTGACTGATATTCATAATTGGATGAGGCTAAAGGGGTGCTCGCCGTTCCGTCCCAGGCGCTTGAAAGGATGGAGGTATTGCTGGTCTTATCCTCATCCACGTTGGTGATTATCGTGATGTCCTCAGTGGCCTGGGGTTGAGAGGTGAATGAGGTCATGGCTATATCCGTGGTTGATCCGGTAATGTCCCCATTTGAATCCACCGCCCATCCCTGAACCACATACCCTTCGGGATTGACCAGGTTTCCATCCTTGTCAAACCGGAAGTTACCGGCTCTCGTATAAAAAAGGCTGCTGCTCGTGGACTCCCTTACCGCGAAAAAGCCGTCCCCGCCTATTGCCAGGTCCGTGTTATTTCCGGTTGACTCAAAGGAGCCCTGCTCGAATGTGGCGTATATATCCGCGATGGCCGTGCCCCTTCCAACCTGGGATGTCCCGGCCCTCGTGAACATGGCCTGGCTCAGCAAGTCCTGAAAGGTAAAGGTGCTTCCCTTAAAACCCACTGTGTTGACATTGGCGATGTTGTCGCCGATTATCTGCATAGCATTTCCGAGGTTGCTTAAACCACTGATTCCTGAAAATAGTGCGCTTGATAGTGCCATTTTATCCTCCTAATTTTCTTTCATTTCCTTTTATTTCACGAGATATAGGAATGCCGGGTGTCCCGGTTTCCCATATCATTCATCTATTTCGGTGTCATTATTCTTTACTTCCACGACCTGTGACATACCGAGGGATGTTTCACCTATATGGAGCATGGGCTCTTCACCGTCAAGACTTACCCCGTTTACAAGACCCCTGATCCGGGTCTCCACGGGAAGAATCTCCCCGGAGGAATTTACAGCGGTGACCTCAAAGCCATATGTCCCGCTGTCCATCATATTCCCTTCCCCGTCACGGCCATCCCACACAAATGAATGGTCTCCCGGATCAAGGGTCCCCAGATATATCTCCCGGACAGGGTATCCGTTCGGATAGCTGACAAGAACGGTACAATCCCCGGAATTTTCTAAAGTGAAAGACCCAGTGGCCGAACTGCCATATTCCAGATACAATGAGTCTCCTTCCGCCTCGATCTCCTTCCCCATCAGATCAAGGGCCTGCAACCGGTTCCCGCTGTCCTGAACACTTTTCATGGATTCAAGGTTCTCGTTCACATTGAAAAGCTGTTCGAGGCTGCTGAATTGCGCCAATTGAGAACTGAACTGGGCGCTGTCCATGGGATTGAGGGGATCCTGATGGTTCAACTGGGCTAAAAATAATTTAAGAAAATCGTCCCGGCCAAGAACCTGCTTATCTTCTTCCGCATACAGGCTGTCCTCTGTAACACTTGGAATTCCCTTTATATCTGATATCATGAGAATATTTTCCTTTCAGAGAGTTCTAAACATGAACGTCTATTTGATACTGTTTGTCTCTGGATCTTCCCGCGGATTCACCATCCATCACCGAAATATCTCCCTTTAGGCCCGGTCTCTTTGAGGAGGAAGAGTTTTCGCGGTCCTGTCTGGACCATAAAAAACCCTCCTTAAACTGTCTGTCCTCAAGGCCGACCATGACCTCAAAACTGTCCACGGTTAATCCTTGATTACTCAGTTGCTGTTTAAGTTGATTTAAATTGGCTTCAATAACTTCTTTAACCAATGGATTTTCCGCGCTCAGGTTGGCATGGAGATGTCCGTTTTTTATCGCGAGGTCCAAGTCGAGTCTGCCTAATTCGGGAGGGTGTATGAGCATCCTGCCTCTCTGTTCTCCTGCCCGGATCATCCATATCATCCTGTCAAGAATTTTCGGCAATGGCTGGGGCAGGTTGTAATAATTCCTGACTTGACTGACCGCCCCGGGCATCCTGCTGTCCCTGTCTGTTCTATTGACAGTGAGATCCGTTCCCAGGGCGTCCTTAATCAGAAAGCCACGATCACCTCTATCGGCGGTTGTCTTCGTATCTTTAACCTCGATCCTGTCCTCTGAAAACACAGGAAATAATTCAGGCTTGGTATTTGTCCCTCCATGCTTCAGAAGCTCTGTCAGATTTATTCTGATAACCCCCTGTTCAGGGAGCAATGCCTTGTTGGCATTGGCATCATTTCCAATCAATAGGCGTTCTTCCTTGAGGATACCCATTATCTTTTCATGCCATCCCCCCCTTTGCCATTCGGGCTGCTTCTTTAAAAAGGCCTGATTTAAAAGAAGATCGAGTTCCGGTTTTTTGATGGTATTATCTTTCAATAGGGATTTTGTGTAATCTACATTAAGGGTCTCTAAAAAGGATTTGACTTCCTGAGGCGGAATCCCTTTTTCCCGTAAAACTTCGGCTATGTTTTGCTTGATCTTTTTCTGAAAATCCTGAGAGGGAGTTCCAATAAAGTTCATCAGTTCCTTTTTTAGATCCGGATCGATCGCTTTCATGTCATTGAATTGTACCTGGGACTTGATTTGGATATCATGCTGTTTGAGCATGGAGATCAGCCCCGATTCGGACGGGATGCCCGGGAGATATTTTTCCAGGTTGGTCCATAACCGGCCCAGGACCAGGTCTCCCTTTTGATTAAGGGACTTTTCAATTGACTCCTTTATCTCTCCTGCTCCAAGTCCCATATTAAAAAGCAGTTCTTCAATCCCGGGAATTTGGCTTGATTGGATTAGGGGGCTATTCTTTTCCGCTGTATGGGCGCTCTCACCATTCATGATCAGTGCCATCAGTTTATCCACCTGAACCAACCCGTCTTTGTTTTTTAACGAGATCAGTAACTGGTTAATCTTTTCCTTGGAAAATCCCTGATCCTTGAGAAATGCAACCAATTGGGGCAGGGCGGATTCGGGAAGGACAAACTGGGATGAAGAAAGATACAGGAAGGGCATTTTCTTCCCGAGGTCATCCTGGGAACATGTCCCCATGCCCTTTAGGTTCTCGCTCTGGTACTGTTTTGCTGTGGATGGGGTTCCCTTAAAAAGGAGAGGTCCCAGGGATCCATCTCCGGTGGAATCCAAGCCCTGGTTTAGCAGGTTCTGGAAGATACTGTTCCCAACATCCGCGGGTGACTGTGTTTTACCGGAGATTGCTGTACTCGAGGAATTGGATGAAGGTTGCAGATAAAGGATATCATTCATGGTTGTTCTCTCTCTTAGAGGCTGTGAGATTTTATTTGTCGTTAGTCCAAGCAGCAATCCCTGTGCCAAAAAGATCAAAATAAAAAATATGTTCTATTATCAATAAGATATCCGGAAGCAAAATGCTTGAGAATTCATTTGGGGAAGGCAAAAATTACCCTGTAGCATTTGGGGTGGGTAATAATTTCCATGTGGGAAAGCAATGAAAGGTGGGTCTTTGCATGAATATCATCTCCGGTCTTTTCCTATTCCATATTACTGAGTCTTTCGCTTATCAATGCGCCCTTTTCAGGATCCATCATAGACAGTATTTGACCCGCAGACTTCCCTTTCATGTTCGCGATGATAAGAACAATGGTATCGATTTGTAGTTTATCCATTATGGCTGCCGCCTTGGCAGCGTCCATGGAACTGTATAGGGCGACGAGATGTCCGATCTTTGCATCCTTTAACGCCTGTTCCCTTTCAGCCAGATCCTTGGCATAGTTTGTTAATCTGGCCTCAAGCTCGTTTAGCTCTTCAATCTTGGAATCGATCTCCTTCTGTAATGGAAGAAGTTCCTCCTCCTTTTTTTTAAGAGCGGTTTCCTTTTCTTTGAGTTCCTCCTCCTTCTTCCTGAGCATTCTCTCCTTTTCATCAAAGTTGGGTTCGGACTCTTGTTTCTCCTCTTCGGCAAGGGCCAGGTCCGTTCCCGTAAATGGCATCCTATCAAACTGGAGATAAAGGCCGCTTATGACGATCTTTGCGAACATCAGCAGGATGAATAAGAGGATGGCAATGATGAAAAAATTCAACCGGAAGGGAATTCTCTGCCATACCTTAAAAGGGCTGCTTCGCTTATCGCCTTCTGTTCTATTTGATGCTGCCGCTGGTTCCATTTTTGAAAATCCTTCTCCTTTAATCGTTCGAAAATCTTGAATTGTTTGGTCTTTGTCAGAAGAATATCCAGCTTCTCCCTCACTACTTTCTCGGATTCGGTTATCTCAATTTTCTGGTTTTCGATCCTCCTATTTAGGGCCACAACGTAATAGATATGATTTATAAGCACGCCGGAATGGATCTTTTTTTTAAGATTGCCGGTAAAGGTCCTGTTCGTCAGGCTCAGGTCTTCCTGGTACTCTACCAGCAATTCCCTGCATTGTCTCAATCGCCGCTGCGCCAGGGCCAGTTCAATCTCCGCCTTTTCCTTTAAATGTTGCCTGTAGGAAAGCAGTGCTTCATATCTGAATTTAAAACCCATGTCGTGGCCCGTGAATCGCGTCCCTCAGTCTCTTCAAGAGGATTAAACCCCCGAAGGAGCGGTAATAAGAATATGGGAAAAGCCCTTCACGGAATGATACTCCCATAAGACGAGCGGTGTCATGAGGCCCCGGTCTTCTTATTAGCCAGTAACTTTGACATCTCTCGGAAAGCTTCATTCATTGAAGAGGGGGTATCCACGTCCTGCCGGAGAAATCCGTTCACATCATCAATCATATAAAGGGCACGATCCGTCCTTTTATTATTGCCCCTCTCATAGGCTCCGAGGTTTACCAGGTCTTCTATCTTCGCGTAATCAGACAGAATTCCTCGAAATTCGTAGGCGACCTTAAGCTGCTCCTTCTCCACGATGTCGTTCATCAACCTGCTGATGCTGGAGAGCACGTTAATGGCAGGATAATGCCCTTTTGAAGACAAATCCCGGTCAAGAACGATATGACCGTCCACTATGGACCTTACAGCGTCGGCGATTGGCTCGTTCATATCATCCCCTTCGACAAGGACCGTGTAGATCCCTGTGATCGATCCATGACGGTTATTCGTGCCGGCCCTTTCTAAAAGATTTGGCAAATGGGAAAAGGTACTTGGTGGATAGGCCTTGTTTGTGGGGGGTTCTCCTGCTGACAATCCGACTTCTCTCACTGCCATGGCGAACCGTGTTATGGAGTCCATCATTAATAGTACGTCCCTGGCATTATCCCTGAAAAATTCCGCGATCGCCGCCGCCAGATAGGCCCCCCTCATCCTTATCAGGGGAGATGTATCAGAGGTGGCTACAATGACCACCGAGCGTTTTAGGCCATCCTCTCCCAGATCCCGTTCAATGAACTCCCTCACTTCCCTGCCTCGTTCTCCTATAAGACCGATGACATTGACATCCGCTTTCGTATATCTTGCCATCATTCCCAGGAGCACGCTCTTACCCACACCGGAACCCGCCATGATCGCGGTTCTCTGGCCCTTCGCGAGGGTTATGAGGCAGTCAATGGAACGGACACCCACATCAAGGGGTTCTGATATCCTGGATCTATGGAGCGGGTTTAAGGGTTTTGAATATAGAGGGATAGTGGTCACCGGATGCAAAGGGGGACCGCCGTCAAGGGGGTTACCGAGTCCATCCAGGACCCTGCCGAGCATATCAAAACCGACCTCGACCCGGGCGGCATAACGTTTGGCGATTATCGTACTACCGGGTTCAATTCCCTCGGCCTTATTCAGGGGCATAAGGAGCAGGCACTGATCCCTGAAACCGACGACCTCTGCGTCGATAGGTTCAGGGGAATTCGCCAGCATGATATGACAGATTCCGCCTATGGGCATTGCAGGCCCATTCCCCTCAATGATCGTCCCTAAGACCTTGGTTACCTGCCCCTCTACCCTGATCGGGCATGAAGAATTGATACAATTCTCATATTTTTCAAGGGAGAGTCCCATCTTTATTTCCCATGGAGATCTTGTACCGGTTTTCAATTTCCTCTTCAAGCGTGCTCAACTGATCTTCAATGGTGGCATTGATCCTGCCAAATCCGGTCTCAAGAACGCACCCGCCCTTTGTTATCCCATTATCTTCAGTTAACTGGAAATGACCGCCCTTGGTAAGAATAGACAGGTCCGGGAGTATCCTTCTGACTTCCTCCATATCATCGGGGCTGATAAGAATTTGAATCTTGCGTTTATCTATTAAGAAGGAAAGAGCGGATTTGATCGTGTGCCCAATGACCGTGTCACTTATCCTGATTTCTTCGTTTATGATCTTCTTAGCCACCATAATCACGAGCTTAAGTATTTCCCCCTCGGATTCGGAATAGATTTGCGGTTTCAGGTCTCGCAAACCAATAAAAAGGGTCTCAAGCTGTTTACCCATCTCCTCTAACTTTATTTTTTCCAATGCGAGGCCGTCCCTTTGACCCTGTTCAAACCCCTTCTCATAGGCCTCTTTCTCAAGTCTCGCGAGTTTGGTCTTTAAATCTTCTTTTTTCCCCGGGTCCTCGTCATCTTTTTCGACAACCGGAAGAGTCCATGAGCAGACCGAGGGATCCTCACAGAGAGTCGATGTCCTTCGGCCGTTCTGCACCGGGATCGAGGATTTGGATTGCGGCAGTTCAACGGGCTCTGTCTCAAAGGTGCCGATGGTAAAGGGAGGCGGGTTTTCGCCCTTGATCAATTTAGACAAGGATCTCTTCTCCCCCTTTGCCTCCCAGGATTATCTTTCCTTCCTCTTCGAGTCTTCTGGCGGCCTTGACGATATTCAACTGGGCCTGTTCCACGTCTTTCAATTTTACGGGGCCCATTACTTCCATATCCTCTTTCATCATCTCAGCCGCTCGCTTGCTCACGTTACTGAATATCTTTTCGCTTAGTTCCTCAGAGGCGGTTTTCAACGCCAGGATAAGTTCGTCATTGCTGATTTCCTTCAGTAAACTCCGGATCGAACGGTCATCGAGTGTAACGAGGTCGGAAAAGACAAACATCTTCTGTCGAATCTCATCCGCCAGGTCCTCTCTTACGCTTTCTATCTTTTCGAATATGGCATTCTCCGTCTTATGATCCAATTGGTTCAGGATCTCAGCGGCGGCTTCGATACCACCTTGATTTTCACCGGTCTCATTTCCCATGTCCGAGAGCATCTCATCAACCACTTCATGGATTTCATTAACGATTTCCATGGGCACATCTTCCAGATCGGCGATCCTCATTATGACTTCACCCTGAATGGTATCCGGCAAAAGCTGCATGATTTCCGCCGCTGACTGATATTTCATATTTACGAGAATAAGTGCGATGGTCTGGGGATGCTCGTTCATAAGAAGGTTTGCCAGAACATGGGGATTGAAGGAACTCAATTTTTCAAAGGACTTTTCACCTCCCTTGGAAAGAAGATCCCCGAGAAGGTCGTCCGCCTTTTTTGTATTAAAGGCCCGGGGGACCGTTTTCTGGAGAAAGTCTTTTCCCGATATGCCCAGGGCGCTACCGTCGGTCATGGCCTTGGAATACTCGTCCATTACGGTTGAGACGGTCTTGGGATCCACTTTTTTAACCTGTGTCATATGTTCGCCCAAGAGTTTTATCTCCCGATCATCAAGGTGTCTGAAGACCTGGGCGGTAAAATCTTCTCCCATGATCATCAAAAAGAGGGCCGCTTTCCGGGCCCCCGACAAGTAGGATGGAGATTCCAATCTAACTCACCTCATTGATCCAGGTTTTGATAATATCGGCTGCGACTTCAGGATTGTCCCTGGTCGCTTCGAGTAACTTTTGCTTGTTCTTCTGTCTCATCTGTAATTCAGCGGTTTGGGCATCATATTCATCGGCTTCCTCTCCCGCTGTGATTGCCCTGGAGGCTACGTATTCACTCGTCTGGCTAAGCCACCTCCTAAAGGGTCTTATCGCAATTATGAAGAAGATTAAAAAGAGCGCGATATTTGTTAAGGGCTTGGTGAACTTCTTGGAATTCCCCAGCCACCCCTCTTTGCGGGCAGGCAATGTTGAGAAATCTTCCTTTTGGATATTGAATGGGATATTAGAAACCGTTACCTGGTCACCCCTTGCCTCATTAAAGCCTATGGCCTTTTTTACGATATCTTCAAATGTCTTCATCTGCTTCCTGTCCCGGGGAATGAACTTGTTTATCTTATTTCCATCCGGGCCCTCTTCCATTCTGTAGGGCCCGTCGATGATCACCGCCGCAGAAAGACGTTTGATATCACCAGCCGAATCGATGATCTGTCTATTGATCTTGTTTATTTCGTAATTAATCACGGAGTTTTCCTTTTGAAATTTTCTCTCGGAAGAACCGGGGTTTTCTCCCTGACTCTGATTAACCTGGTATTTAAGATCCGGAGAACCGGAGGCCAGCTTTTTATCGTCCGTTGAACTCTCCCTCTGGCGCTGTTCACTGCGTACCACAACACTATCCGGGTCAAATTCTTCTTCAGAAATATTGATCTGTCTCAGATCGACCTCCGCTGAAACCCTCGCCACTACCTTGTTCATGCCCACAACCGGTTCGAGCATCGTTTGAATCTGTTTTTCATAGCTGCTTTCGATCTTTCTCTTATAATCAAACTGTCCCCTGCTGATATTACCCGCGCTATCCTCATTAAGACCCTTCGAAAGCATCCCGCCCGTCATGTCAACAACACTGACGTTTTCGGGTTTAAGACCTTCCACCGCGCAGGCCACAAGATTAATGATGCCCTGTAGTTGCATCTGGTCCAGTGTCTTGCCTGGATAAGGTCTTATAACTACCGATGCGGTGGCCGGCTTTTCAGGTTCCGCGAAGAGAGAGTCTTTCGCGGAAACGATATGAACCCTGGCCTGTTCAATTGCGTCAAACTGCATGATTGTCCTGGCTAATTCACCCTGAAGGGCCTGCTGGTATTTCATCTTCTGGACGAATTCAGTGGTTCCGAAGGAGATATCGTCCAGGATCTCAAATCCGACATTGTTTCCCCTGGGAATACCTTCGCTGGCCATTTCCAGCCTTAACTGGTACACCATTTCATTGGGAACAAGGATAGCCCGTCCTCCGTCTTTGAGCTGAAAGGGTGTCCTCTTTTCCCTTAATTTTTCCGTTATCTTGGCCGCGTCCCGTGTATCGAGGTTGGAGAAAAGGACCTGGTAATCAGGCCTGTTGGTCCAGAGTAATAGAGCGATGAAACCGCCTATAACCACGCATAGCGTTAAGGCTAATGATATCTTTTTCCCAGTAGGTATGGCCTTGAATAATTCAAGAATATTGTCAATACTGTTTGCCATTGGAACCCCGTTTAATATCTTATAATGAGTATCCATCCACAAATCGAAGATTTCAGGATGGAGTTTTCAGTAATTAAAAATTCATTCTTATAATTTCCTGATAGGCCTCCAAAAGCTTGTTTCTGATTCGGAGAAGGAATTTGAAGGAAAGATCCGCCTTTTCGGAGGCAATCATGATTTCATGAAGATCGTATTTTTTACCAAGGGCGAAATCCTCCGCCATTTGATCGGCGTCTTTTATCTGCCGGTCTACCTGGGAGATTAGGGATTTTAGTGTGTCCTTAAAACTGATTTGACCGGTGGTTGTTTCCTTTTTCGGACTAAAAACAGGGAGCGAAGAATCCCCCGTTATTTTTTTCAACGCATCCATAGAGAAAACCTCCTTACCGCCCGATATCTAAGGCCTTCAGGGCCATCTCTTTGGCGGTTCTTATGGCGGCGGCATTGGCCTCATAGGATCGATTGGCGTTTAACATCTGTACCATTTCCTGCACGAGGTTTACGTTTGGCAGGTATAGATATCCATGTTCATCTGCATCGGGATGGGAAGGGTCATATATCTTTTTAAATTCCCCGGGGACAGGAACTATTTTAGAAACCCTGACTCCATAGATCTGTTTTTCAAATGAATTCCGGAGTTGGGCGTCAAAGGAGTCGTCCAGGGGGACGGTCTCGAATATACTGGTCTTCCTTCTGTAGGGCGTACCATCCGCGGTCCTTGTCGTATTAGCGTTGGCGAGGTTCATGGAAATGATATTGAGCCTGGTCCTCTGGGCGGTCATCCCGCTTGCAGCTATATCGATACATTTTATAAGGTCCATCTGGTTATCTCCTTACCTCTTCAAGCAGGCTTCTTAAGGCTCGAAGCTTTTTTGTAATCAGTCTGGTCGTTGCCTCGTAAAGCAGATTATTCTTCGTCATTTTGGCCATCTCCTCGTCCATGTTCAATTGGCCGGAGCCTGTGCTGTCATCAATCAATGTCTCTATAGGAAACTCACCTTTTTCCAGTTCGAGGGCATTGGAAAAATGTCCAGGATTCGTGGTGCTGAGATGTAATTGTATTTTTTCAGATGCCTGCTGCAGCTCCTGGTCAAAACGCAGTTCCTTTGCTTGATAACCGGGGGTATCCACATTGGCGAGGTTTTCCGAAATGACTTGCTGATTGGCGCTTCTGAAGTCAAGGGCCCGGGAAAGAATCCTTTCTGTCTGTCCTAAGAGCCCGTTTTGAAAGAAATGGTTGATTCTCATTTTAATTCTCCCTGGATAGGTTTTGAATATATTCCTGCAAAAGGGATACCAAAACTCCCGGCGGATGTTATCTTTAAATGAATACCTCTATAACCAGACGGTTTCCTGAAAAACGGGGAACAAAAGGTTCCCTTTGACCCTTCTGAATAGGACATATTTTCCTACCGACAGGAGCCATTATCCTATGAAAATAGGGATAACCTTGAACCGGAAACTTGGGGAGGATATGGAATGATGTAAGGAGTTTTGACGTAGGAAGATAAATTCTGAACGATTATTCTCATAGTGTCAAAATTTTGACTATTATCTCTGTTTTTTCTCTGGCAAGAGCTCCTCTCTGTCCATATCGTATTCGTATTCATTGATTTTGTTTCTCAAGGTCCTCACACTTATCCCGAGAACCTTGGCCGCATGAGTCCTGTTTCCCTTATGATCATCCAGTGCCCTCAGGATCATTCTTTTTTCCATTTCCTTTAATGGAACAACGGGATGATAATCCAACTCATGAACGTCTCTCTTCTGATCGATATTGCTTATTGATTTTATATCGTCGCACCGGATCTCCTCCGATTCGACAAGGAGGGTAGCCCTTTCGATCAGATTCTCAAATTCCCTTACATTTCCGGTCCACTCCATTCTTTGCAGCAATTTCACGGCATCCGCGGAAAGTTTTTTTATGGATACATTATTAAGGGAGCAATGTTTCCTGAGGAAAAAATCACCAAGGGGAGAAATATCCTCAGGCCTTTCTCTCAAGGGGGGCAATTTTAAAGGTACTACATTCAGGCGATAAAACAGATCCAGCCGGAAATTCCCCTTTTTTGTTTCCTCCTCTAAATTCCTGTTGGTTGTTGCTATAACCCGTGTATCCACAGGTATGGAATATTGACCGCCTACCCTGTCTATCTCTCTTTCCTGAAGCACCCTCAGGAGCTTTGATTGTATGGATACAGCCATCTCACTTATCTCATCAAGAAGGAGAGTTCCCCCGTTCGCCAATTCAAACTTTCCCTTTTTTCGGGAAACAGCCCCAGTAAACGCCCCTTTTTCATGACCGAAAAGCTCACTCTCCAGGAGGTTCTCCGGCAGAGCCGCGCAGTTGACTGCAATAAAGGGACCTTCCCTTCGATCACTGTTGTTGTGTATGAAGCGGGCCATGACTTCCTTGCCAACCCCCGTTTCCCCGTTTATTAATATGGTGGATCGGCTTGACGCAATCTTTTTGGCCATCTCCATTATCCTGCGCATGGAAGGATGAACAGCAATAACCTTGAAACCCGCCTGGTAGGGTTTGTCCTTTCGAGTCTGGGTTTTCCAGGCGAAGCAAGGGCATTTCAGAGCACCTTCTATCACTGCCCACAATCTTTCCGGAGAGATATTTCCGGCAATATAATCGAAGGCTCCAAGTTTAATTGTTTTTATCGCATCTTCGATATCCGGCTTTTTACTCATGAGTATGACGGGAAGTTCCGGGAATTTGCTCCTTATCTCAGACAGCACCCTCAAAAAGATCTCCGAATCCCCGTTAATCTGTCCGGCCCATAATCTGGGAGAAAGGCTTTGTATTTTCTCTAGGAGATTGTCATTGCAGTCCGCCATCAGGACCTTATATCCATTTGACTCGAGTCGCTTCCACAGGGTTTCCGGCAGAGTGAAATCCGGGGCCGTCCACAGAATATTGTTATTGGTGTTCATACCCGGTTTGCTCTCCTATTTTTTGCCAAGGGATAATCGTTGTAACTGGGTTTCAAGACCCAGGTTGCCTAATTTTAACTGAGCCCTTTGCTGTAGTACCGTGCCGGCTCCTTCGGTTATCTCATTGAGTACATTTTCGGCCTTTGATCCTTGTCCCGAATCCAGATAGGATTGGGCCAATCTGTATCTGTTTTCCCAGTAATCGGGTTTACCGGGGCCGTAACCCAACTCGAAACCACGCTCAAAGGCTTTGATGGCTTTGGCTAATTCCCCTTCGGCATGAAATAGCTTGCCAAGTTCAATCTGGAGGGCTTGAAGGAGTTCATCTTGGTTCTTCATCTGCTCGGCAAGTCCCAGTGACCTGTCTAAGAGGGCTTCCGCCCCTTTATAGTTCCCTTGATTATAAAGAATCTTGCCCATTGATAAGAATGTTCTGGCAATTTCATCATCGGGAAGTTCCTGATTACCCGAAACCAATGAACGATAAAGCCTGTAAGCTTCTTTTAATTGGCCATTTTCTCTGTATATATCCGCCAAAAGACCGGTGAGTACATGCCTGTCAGATTTATCAAGCTCGGATTTTTTGCTCTCTTCCAATAGACTCCGGGCCTTTTCAATCTCCCCTATTCGCATGTAACTACCGGCTAAGCCATGGAGATAAATGCCTTTTGATTTGCGGTTTAAATCAAAGGTTTTTAACTTTGAGAAAGTGGAAATCGCCTCTTCGTACCTGTGGATGTTATTGAAAGCGACGGCGACCAGAATTAGGGTATTGGGATCAAGATTACTCTCAAAGATTGATTTTTCGGGGCCGTACAATTCTATTAATTCATCATAATGAGCTGCATGATACAGACGGGTGATTTCCTCTTCTGCCGCGTGATAGTATAATTTCTTGGCGTCCTTACGGGTTTCGGTCTCGACGGGCTTGGCAATCAGATCCCTCAGTGTGTCCATCGCGGCCCTGTATTTTTTACGCTCAACGAGTTGATATGCTTTCTCTAATATTGCCAGTTCCCCGATGGGCTCGCGGTTTTTCTCACTGCTGAGATCGTCGAGGATCGTGATATCCGAAAAGTAGTCGGCAAGGCGCAATTTGGCTATGGACGCGCCTTCACTATTCGGGTAATAATCGATAACCATCCTGTAGTATTTTTCAGCCTCTTTCTCATTTTCCTGATGATGATATGTGTCACCGATTCGGGAAAGGAGCATGTCCGTAGACTCGGGTTGTTGCCCGATATTAACGGCCCTGAAGAGGAATTCTCTCGCGCGTTCATAATCATTGAGGTAGAGAGAATTTTTCGCTCTCAATAAAAGATATTCAGGGTGACTTAAATAGAGATCAGGGTTGGAATCTGAAATTTTATTAAGGCTGTCCTCGGCATTTTGATAAAGACCCATCATGTGATAGTAACTTGCGATCCAGAAATTGGCCTCCGTTGCGATTTTGGTGCCTGGATATTCCTTTATGAGGATTTTAAAGTCCTCAATGGCCTTTTCAGGTTGGTCCATGCTTAAATAGATCTTCCCTCTCGTTAGATATGCGAGAGGCAAGTATTTATCCTTTTCCATTTGACCGATTAATATCCCCATATAACCGACGGCCTGAAAGTGGTTCCCGGACTCAGAGCTCACCTGAGCCATCTTGATATAGGCCATGGATTTGAAATCCGAATTTCTGAACCTGTCAATAGCATACTCATAACTGTGAATAACCTTAGGGCCTGCCTCCTTATCACCTCTCTTCCATAGCCGGTAGTAAAAATCTCCCCGCCAGAAGGAAATAATCTCACTAATAGTTGAGTCCGGATACTCCTGGATAAACTGATTGACAAGCAGGACTCCTTTCTCATAATCATTGATCTCCATCGCTTCCTGTATTCGACCGAAAAGAAAGGCTTCTCCGGGGCTTAAGCCTTCTATAGACGCTTCAATCGGAGAGCTAAAGGGGAACACATCATCTAATTTCGGGTCAACTATAAGAGAGTTATCGCCGTTGGTCCTATTTAATGGAGTCTTAGCCATTACCCCGCCGGAATCGTCTTTTTCCCTTTTAGGAATCTTCATCCTGACGAAATGTCCCATTTCCTGTGATGGTGTTGCCGATGAATTCTCGCCTCCTTCCCCGGCGCCGTCCCCGCTTTTTTTAATGGATGTCAGACTGTTTCCCTCCTGAGTATTCGAGTCCTGGATCAACCCTAATAGGCCACCGGGTATATTCCCGGGTTCGTTGAAAAAGTCCAGAACGAGCCTGTTTCCAACCTCCATCCAAAAGGAGCGAATTCGATTCGGGGGGGACACAAGCTGAAGAAGGATATCCATACCATTATTTGCTTGTTTGAGAACGGTCACCTCTCTGATCCACTTAATAGGGCCGTATTTTTCCTTTTTCATGTCCTTGGAGAGGGCCTCCAACCGAATTCCCACAGTTGTCGGGCCGGAATAATTCATCTCCCATTGGGGTTCATGATCTAAATTCATGACCATCCTCGTCGCCTCTTCCTTAAAACCGAATCTTATTCCCTTAAGATCCGGTAAATTCCTCTCCACCTTTTGGGTCCTATCCCTTTTTCCCAAGGGAGTTACCTGGATACAAAGGATTTTTTTTTCTTCCAGCCATGAGCTGTCAATTTCATGTATGGGCCCCTTAAGAGTAATTTTAAAGATTAGATCAGGGGTGCCTTTTTCTTCACCAACCTCTATCCTGTTATACTCTGCGAGCCTGTTTTCTAATTCAGGTGTTTTTCTGGAGTCATGGATTGTTAGTATAATCCTGTTCCCTTTGGCCTGAGTCAAATCGAACCTGGGCCTTTCCTCGAGCATGAGGGCGAGTATTTCTCGATCGTCCTTTGCCCCGAATTCCAAGTCAAGTACCCTGTTGAAGGCCTTCACATTTCGGGATATGGACAAGCCGAGGAAGAGAACAGATAGGAAGAGAATAGACCTAATCAAGCCCCTTGAAACGATCATCATTTTTTCTTATCTTTTAAGAGAGATTGAAGCATTTGAAGAATCATTTCCTGCTGCTTCAAGATTTGAAGATTGGTTTCAACCATGAAACGGGTCGATATAGCGATCTCCCTCAAATGTTCTATGGATGGATCCGTGCTATAAAGCCTGTCTCCATTTCGGTTTTTATCAATCAGAGACTCATAAAACTCTTTGGTCAGCTCCATATGCACTCCACCCGGAATATCGACTTTTGTATCAGCACCCTGCACGCGGGTTAATGTCGAACCTGATATAAAAGTAGCCACGAGTATCACACCAATGATGATATATTTGATTACCTTTGTTTTTTTCATATTGTTCCCCGGTTAAAATGACGGTTTGCCTTAGAGGAAATAGCATATCCTGTGCCATCAAATCCTTTTCTTTCAGATGTCGGGTCGAAATAGCTTAAAGCTCTTAATTAATTGGATATTCGTCCGACATGTTCTTTATAATGACGGCCCTGTCGAGAAATAATTGCCACGCATTGTCAAAATTTTGACGATCGAAATCTTTTCGATGAAACCTGAAAGTCTCGGTGATCCCGAGCATCGTGGATCGGAGGTAATGGGCTCGGCTCATATGTAAGAAACTTCCGCATCGCGGAGGTCAGGATTATTCGGTAGTGTTAAATCGCGACCACGTCCTTAGAGACTGTGTTGTAATTCGAAAAGAACGTCATTCCGGACGAGCGGTGCGCAGCATAGCGAGATCCGGAATCCAGGAAAACTGAATCATCTTGAAGACTTCTGGATCCCGGCTCACGCCCCGTTCAACGGGACTCGGACGGGATGACGAATTGCGACACAGCCTCTTAGGGCGTGGATTCTTTAATGGCATCGTATTTGCTTAAAATCATCAGCAGGAGGTTAGAAAGTTGGTCGTGGAATCGAACATTTTATTGGAAAAGAACCGGGTCCTGTTTAACAGGATGAAAGAATTGGCGATCAAGCAAGAGAAACTCATCAACGAGGATGAAATCTTTGAATTTCTCAATCTGTCAAATCAAAGGGAAAATCTTAAACGTGAAATAATGAGAAATAACAAGCATTATAGATCCATTATAAAGAAAAGGCCGGATTCCCTTTCCGTGGAGATCGATGATGTAATCGCTTCCATCCAGGAACTGGACAGGAGGATCGAAAAATTAATCCTTGAAAAAAGGAGCGATCTTATTCTCGAGGCCAAGAGATTAAGCAAGGGAAAGACGGCCGTGAAGGGGTATGGCGGCCATCACTTGAAGGCCCCCCGGTTTGTGAATAAAAAAGGATAAGACCCCGGAAATTGTACAGCCTGTTGAAATAAAACAGTTTTAACGGGATTGTTAATAATATGTCATGCACATGGAATGATGGAATAGTGGAACAATGGAATAATGGTTAAAAACGAATGACTTTTGTATTTGGATGCGATGTTCCTGTACGCCGCCTGCGCATTGTAAATCGGGATTTTCTTCAAGGGGGTCGATTGAAAATCCAATATTCCATTATTCCAGCATTCCATTATTCCGACTGCGGAGCGACCTGTCCTCCGCAGTGACTTTGCTGCGGTGGGTGGAAGCGGAGCTGAATTCTAAAACCCGAAGGGTTTCCTTGTCGTCGTAAAATAGGGTCTGTCCCGGGTTAAGATGAACCAGGTTTTCGAACATACCTTCTCTGTCCATTTCCCTTCTGGTATCCAGGGGTGGGAGGTATACGGGTTCATCGCCGAGTCTGAAAGCTCCCGAGTGCACAACCATGATGTGCCTCGCCCCTAACTCGCGGAAGGCCTTGACGGTCTCCGCCGGGTTCATATGGGAATCCGCCATAAACCAGCGGGGTTCATAGGCCCCGAGGTTGAAGATGGCAAGGTTGATGGGAAACTCCTCACCTAATTCCCTGAATCGATCGAAATAGGCGGTATCTCCTGCGATATATATATTCACTCCGCTCCGGGTCCTGAGGAAAAAAGAACCCCATAAGGAGGTATTGGGCCCGATTAGGGGGTTTCTCATGGTCCAGTGGTTACATGGGAGGCATATGGTCTCACACCCATTCACAGAATGGGATTCGAACCAGTCAAGCTGAACGTGCCGATTCATTTTAAGCTTATTAAACTGCTCCCTGTATCCTAGGGGGGTGATCACACGGGTCTCCCGATCAAAAAGGGCCAGAGTCCCCATATGAAGATGGTCATAGTGCCCGTGGGTGACAAGAATAGAATCTGGCGAGGGCATCTCGCTGATATCAAAGTTCAACGGACTGAAATCTGTGAACGGAAAGAACCCCTTGAATACGGGATCAATCAGAAAAAATTGATCATCGTCTTTGACCATGAGGGAGGAGTGTTTAATGAATGTGACGGCACATCCCCCGTGTTCCCGAACGGGCCGCCAGTCGATGTTTACGGGTATAATACGCTCCTGATCGTATTGATCCCGGAATCGGTTTTTTTTGAAGAGTTTCCACTTTAAAAGGGCCCAGAAGCTTTTGTATCCTGAGGGATTGAAAGGGTTGAGAAAACGGCCCTTACCGTGATGTATCCTTCGGTCAACCAATTCCCGTAGGGTGAGTCTATTCAACATTTCGCTGCCGAGAAATTTCGGATAAAAGGACGCCACAGGCCACGGAGACATTCAAAGCAGCCATATTCCCTGCCGAGGGTATACGAACCAACTGGTGGCAAAGCCTTTTTATACCCTTGCTAAGACCCTTGTCTTCACTTCCAAGGACCAAAACAATATCTCTTTTCCAGTCGAACCGAAATACATTTTCATCGCCTTCAACAGCGGCGCCTATTATCCAGTATCCCTTCTCATTCAAGATGTTCAAGGCTCTTCCGAGATTTACGACCCTCGCGACAGGCAGATGAACATAGGCACCCGCGGATCTTTTCGTGACAGTCCGAGTGATCCTGGCGGCTCGGTCTCTTGGAATAATGAGTCCATGGGCACCGAAGAAAACACATGTCCGAATAATGGCTCCCAGGTTTCCCTCATCCGTAATATGATCGGCGGCCACAAGCAAGCCAAGGGTATTATTCCCTTTAGAAATATGAACAAGATCCATGAGATCTTTGTAAAAAAAATCTCGAGTCAACGCCAGGATATTCTGGTGTGGAATTCCGGGAAGGAGATGATCCAGGACAAGTCTTTTTTTAAAAAAGACTGGAATGCCGTTTTTTTCGGCACTAGCGAGGATCTCTTTGACCCGGGACGAGGTCTTATCCCGGCTGATCCATATCTCTTCGATTTTGATATGGTCACTGGCCATGGCCTCTGAGACACCATGGAATCCGGGAATAAAATGAATGTGTTTTTCGTTGCCTGGTTCTATGGACTGACTCCTTAATCGACCCTTTCGGTAACCATTTAGCCTCTTGAAAAGATGGTTAAAACAAAGGGGGCTCGGGGATCTCTTGGACGGGGCGAAATTGATTTAATATTAAAAAATCCGGTCTTTTAGGCCGGGTTAGGATTATCCGGCTGTGCCTGAGGATGGATATCCGGTATGATATTTCTTTTCAAGGAGATATCTACCTGCTTTGCAGCAGATGACAAAATATTTGGGGTTTGCAAGGTAAAATACTTAGTCTCCATGGGTTATGACGCATAAACCCCAAATATTTGGTCATGGCAATGCCCAATGTAATTTTAAAAAGATATCTCCATGAAAAGAAACATCATACCTACTTTCCCCATAATACCCCTTTGGGATTGAATCAAGACCACGTCCTTTGGGCGTGGATTCTTTACTCAGTGAGCCTTGATTTACATATTTCACAATTACAGATTAAACATTTCTTTGACCCTGGGAAAGGCCCTGAGATTTCGGCAACGTTCGGAGATAATAATGGATTCCGCCTCCCTGAGGGCCCGTTCAAGATCGTCGTTTATGATGAGATAATCATACCATTGACAGTCCCTCACCTCTCTCCCGGCCTCTTTCATTCTCCTGACTAACACATCATCAGTGTCCGCAGCCCTTGCTCGTAATCTTTTTTCGAGGATTTCGAGTGTAGGAGGAAGTATATAGATTAGGGTGCTTTCCTTGAAAGTCTTTCTTATGTTTTTTGCACCCTGGCTGTCCAGGTCAAGCATTACGTCGAGGCCTTTATCAATCTGATCTCTCAGGGAGGAAAAGGAGGTGCCGTAAAGATCGCTATAGACCGCCGCCCATTCCACGAAGCCATCTTTCTCCACCATTCTGCAAAAGGTGTCTCTGTCAATAAAGTGATAGTCGACACCGGAAACCTCATTACTTCTCGGCAATCGAGTGGTGTGAGAGACGGAGTATCCTATGCCCTCGATCCTCTCCCGCAGCTTCCTGATAACAGTAGATTTCCCGACACCTGAAGGGCCGGAGAACACGTAGATCTGACCGCGCGTTGTCACTCCTCGATCTCTTCCTTGGTTAAAATGATGTCAGGGCTGAACCTCATGGCAATGGTCTCCGACTGAATGGCGGATAAGATAACATGATTGCTGTCCGTAATAATTACCGATCTTGTCTTTCTGCCCTGTGTCGCGTCTATGAGTCTTTTATCCTGCCTTGCTTCATCCCGTAATCGTTTGATGGGCGCCGCGTTTGGAGAGATGATTGCAACGACACGTCTTGAAACGACCGAATTCCCGAAGCCGACATTGACAAGTTTGTGGCTCATAAATGAATCTCCTTTCATTCAACGTTTTGAACCTGTTCTTTCAACTTTTCCAATTCCGCCTTGACTTCAACCACGATCGCGGAAATGGCCGCGTCAGCGGCCTTGGCGCTCATGGTATTGATCTCCCTATTGATCTCCTGGATTAGAAAATCCAGCCTTCTCCCCACGGAATCGTCCCTCGACAGATAATCGCGAAATTGACCCAGATGACTTCTGCTCCGGACAATTTCTTCGGTTATATCGCATCTGCCGCCGAAGATAGCCACCTCCTGAGCAAGACGAACTTCGTCCACTTCCATGTCCTCTGATATTTGATCAATCCTGTCCTTTAGCCTTACTCTATATTCATCCACCACGATAGGGGATCTTTCCTCTATGCGATCAAGGTAGCCTTCGATCAGGGACAGCCTCTTTAAAAAATCCTCTTCAATGGCCTGTCCTTCACGGACCTTCATCATATCGAGGGAATCGAGGGCGTGGCCCATGACTTCCCGAATGCCGTATCGTGCTTCTTCGAGATCGGTCTCCAAAGGTTTCATGATAATTGCGTCCTTAATCTGAAGAAGATAGTCGGGAGTTAGCTTCCCATCCAGGTCAAATTCGTCACTCAACTGCTTGTATATCTCCAGGTATGATTTAATCAGCGGCGAGTTCAGCTCGAGCCCGTAGGCAATCTCCTCATCCTTTTTATTTACCTGGAGGGAGACCTCCACCCGGCCTCTTTTTATCCTGGAATAGACCAGGGATCTGATCTCATCTTCGAGGCCCTGGAAGGCATTGGGTAGCCGGAGAATGATGTCCCTGTATCGATTATTCAAGGATTTGATTTCAGCTACATACAGGGAGATTTTATGCTCATATTCACCGCGCCCATAGGCGGTCATGCTTTTGATCAATGGAATTCCTTTCTTTTATTAAAGTTTTCATTCCGACCTCCGTAACTGTTTTTTATAGTTTTCCCGCACTTGATTAAAAAAATCAATAACGGGCGGATCCGCGTAATCCCTGTAGGTCCATTCGAGGGGCCTGAAACGACCCCCTTTATAAACAAGGGTGAGATCGGCATAGATACCCCCGGAAAGATATATCCTGTGGGTATAATTTTTGCCCGTAACCAATATCAGCCTTTCGAGACAGACATAACCCGGGTCAATATTAACAAGGCGTTTGCCATCCTGGAGATATTCCCTTTCCAGTTCGTTCGTATTCCTTTTTACGTCCACGATGGATTCCGGTCTTATGAGGTTTCTGAAGGATATAAAGCGGCGGTGCAGGGGCCAGCCCATCTCCTTGGCGTAATACCTGGTGCGATCAAAAAGGAGCAATGGACTTATCCAGTCCGTTGGTCCATAGATATTTTCCAATTCAATGATTAATCTGTCAATCAGTTGTTTCCCGGATGAGAATATACTGGAGATCAGTTTTACGTCATCTGCTTCACCAGGAGTGCTCATTGGAAGGACTCCAATATGTCACGAAACATACATTAGGGCTCTCCAGGATGTCCGAAGGCCTGAAAGCGGGGTTTTCCCCTGTTTAACGGATTATCGGGTCGCTCGGGCGATCCTGAATAATGAAATCCTGCCTCAAAATCGGTGATTGTTGATGGCATTTGTCAGTTCCTTGGCAGTCACCACAGAGGTGCCTATTTCACCAACGACGATGCCGGCAGCAAAATTGGATATAAGGGCGGAAGACTTGAGGTCCATACCCGATGCCAGGCCCAGGCAAAGAGTGCTTATAACCGTATCGCCGGCACCGGAGACATCAAAGACCCTTCTGGCGATGGTGGGGATATGGCAGGGCTCTTCACTTTTTTCAAAGAGTGTCATGCCGTCCTTTCCCTGGGTAATAAGGACGGAACGGCAACCAAGATCCTTGAGAATTTGCCCGCCGGCCCGTAGCAGGGTCTCTTCATCAGATATCTCGAATCCGCAAAAGGCGCCGGCTTCATGGTGGTTGGGAGTAATGACGTCCATTCCATGGTAGTATTTAAAATTGTCTATCTTGGGGTCAACGGCGAGGATAATATTCATATCAAAAGTCGATTTCCTGAGACTCCTCATCAATGAGGAAGATACGATGCCCTTGCCGTAATCGGCCACTATGATCGCATCAACATCATGGATCATCGTCTTCATGTAATCGAACAATTTTTTTGTGCTTACAGAATCTATCGGCGCCCGGCTCTCACGATCAAAGCGAACTACCTGCTGGCTGCGGGCTACGACCCTCGTCTTTATGCTTGTTTGCCTTGCCGGGTCTATCAGGAGTCCCCCTATCGGTAACCCCATATTTTTTACAGTCTCAATGATCTCTCTACCGTTGACGTCATCACCAATTACACCACAGAGGACAGGTTGTCCGCCAAGGGAATAAATATTATTAACGACATTGGCCGCACCCCCAAGGCTCTTTGTTTCCTGTAGGATTTCCACAACAGGGACAGGGGCCTCCGGTGAAATACGTGAAACATCGCCCCATATGTATTCGTCAAGGATTATATCGCCAATGACTAAGACTTTTGTTTCAGGAAATCTCTTTATATGACTCTTTATCTCATTTTTTTTAATTTTAAAATCCAGCTCTTGTAACATATCCCTATTTCCATGAACCTTGAAACGGCCTGTTTATCAAAAAAGGCCGGATTAATCTAAATAAAACAGGTTATCACCACGTTAACGGGTTGTCCACTTAAATCAATCTCACGAGTCAATTGAAAGAGAATGTCTAATGAAAGTCAATAGTCAATAGGCGATTAGCCGGAATATCAATATAAATCCCCTAATTCATTGATATTGACATATCGAAGCCTGTAATCTAATAAAGGAACTAAATTCAGAAGTCCTATAAACATCCATTATCAGATAAGGTTATTAAAAGGAATAAGAAGGTGAAAATAATCATAGTCGGTGCCGGTGAGGTAGGTTTCCACGCTGCACAGAAATTATCTGAAGAAAATCAGGATGTCATTCTTATTGATAAGGATCCGGAAAAGATAAAACGTATCACCGAAAATCTGGATGTCCAGGCCATCCTTGGATCAGGGACAAGCCCCGGGACCTTGAAAGCTTCCGGCATCATGGAGGCCGACATGCTGGTCGCTGCCACGGATAGTGACGAGGCGAACCTGATTGCCTGTCTCCTGGCCCGCAACATGAATAAATACATCCTCAAGATGGCCCGGGTCCGGAATCCGGAATATCTCCAGGAAAAGGAACTTTTCGGCAGGGATCTCCTCGGTGTCGACCAGATTATCAATCCTGAGTCCGCCATGGTTGAAACGATTCTCAACCTCATGATGGTACCGGGCGCCTCGGATGTCATTAACTTCGTGGATGGAAGGATCAAGCTCATAGGATTTACCGTCAGGTCCGATTCGCCCCTGGCAGGCCGCCAGCTCCTCACCCTGAACGATCTGGAAAAGGGCCTTCTGATAGGCGCTATCATTCGCGGAGAAAAGGTCCTTATCCCAGGGGGCGAGGATATGATACAGGCCGATGACCTGGTATATTTTGTAATAAGATCGGACGAGCTGAACAGTATTTTCAATTTCATCGGTATCAAGGAAGAAGAACTCCGTCGAGTCATCATCATCGGTGCGGGAGAGACCGGTACGGCCCTGGCGAATGCCCTGGATGACACAAAACTCCATGTCAAGGTCATTGAGAGGGAAAGCCGAAGGTGCAGTAGCCTTGCCGAACAGCTAAAGAGGGTGATTGTCATAAACGGTGACGGGACGGATAAAGATCTACTTCAGGAAGAAAACGTTGGTGAAATGGACTTTATGGTGGCCCTTACAGGGGATGAAGAGAATAATGTGCTTATATCGCTGCTCGCAAAGGAATTGGGTGTGAAAAAGACGATAACCCGAATTGGCAAGTTGAGCTATATCCCGCTCGTATCGGCCATAGGCATCGATACCGTTGTGAGTCCAAGGCTGTCTGCCGTGAGGGCTATCCTCCAGTACATTAGGCGGGGTAAGATTATCTCCGTTGCTCCCCTGAAGGGAGAACATGCCGAGGCCATTGAGGCCGAGGCCTTAGAGACATCCGATATCGTGGACACCCCCATAGCCCGCATTAAATTTCCCAGGGGATCCCTTGTAGGGGCCATTGTACGTGGGGACGAAATAATCATTCCGAGGGGCCAGACCTTGATCAAGGGCAAGGATCGTCTTATCATCTTTGCCCTTCGAACGGTTATCCCCCGGTTGGAAAAGCTCCTTACAGTAAAACTGGATTATTTCTGATGAATCCACAGTATGTCCTTAGATTTGTGGGGATCCTTGTACTATTCCTTGGTCTGGCAATGATCGTCCCCATGGGGGTGTCTTTTTTCTATCATGACAACGGCACATTGCCCCTGTTCTGGTCGATGATTATCACGGCCGGTTTCGGGTCACTCCTTTACGCGGGCACGAAAAAGGTTGGAGAAACCCCTTTAAGCCATCGGGATGGTGTGGCGATTGTGACCTTCGGATGGATAGCCGCGGGATTGGCAGGCGCGTTGCCCTTCATCATCTCAGGTGTGATCCCCGGATTTACCAACGCTTACTTTGAATCCATATCGGGGTTTACAACCACCGGCGCGACAATTTTGCATGACATTGAAGGCATTCCAAAGGGAATTCTTCTATGGAGAAGCATCACCCAGTGGTTCGGAGGTATGGGAATCATCGTCCTGTCCATAGCCATACTTCCTTTCCTCGGTGTCGGTGGAATGCAACTTTATAAGGCTGAGATTCCAAGCCCGGTAGTCGACAAATTAAAACCAAGGATATCCGATACTGCCAAGATCCTGTGGAAGGTTTATCTGTTTATAACGGTCCTGGAGATAATTTCTCTCTTAACGGGCGGTATGTCCTTTTTTGACGCCGTATGTCATGCCTTCTGTACGATGCCTACGGGTGGATTTTCACCGAAGAACGCGAGTATCGCCCATTACGACAGCGTCTATTTTGATGTGGTGATCACGGTTTTCATGCTCCTCGCGGCCATCAATTTCTCTCTCCATTACAAGATGATAAAAGGGAATCTCTCCATATTTGGCAGGGACCCTGAGTGCCGGGTTTTTCTTGCCATGGTCTTTTTGATCGTCATTATTGTCACATTCGATGTATTCGGGCCCGTCTATGACTCGATCGCAGAAGCCCTTCGTTACGCCTCTTTTCAGGTGAGTTCAATCATGAGTACCACAGGTTTTGTGACCGAAGATTATGAAAAATGGCCGGCCCTTTCTAAAAACCTGTTGCTCCTGTGTATGTTTTTAGGCGGGATGGCAGGCTCCACAGGCGGGGGCATCAAGACCATGCGGGTGATACTGCTCTTCAAGCAGGGTTACCGGGAACTCTTTCGCATAATACACCCCCACGCCGTAACTTCTGTTAAACTTGGCGGCAGGGCTGTTCCAGGGGATATACTAAGCAGTATCTGGGGATTTTTTATACTTTATATTGGTATTTTTGTACTAGCAGTTCTCATCATGTCATTTCTCGGTCTGGATCTTATTTCGTCCTTTGCCTCTGTGGCCGCCTGTATCTTTAACGTCGGTCCAGGACTCGGGGTCGTTGGTCCGATGGAAAACTATCTGATAATACCCGTGATGGGCAAGTGGGTCCTCATATTCTGTATGCTTCTGGGAAGATTAGAGATTTATACCGTAATCGTCCTGTTGACACCTGAATTCTGGAGAAAATAGCAGCGAAACTTGTTTCCTGTCAGGGCTTCCGGTCTCATTGGAAAATGTCATCCTGGAGGTGAATCAGGGATGACCTTTTCCCTTTATCTTAAAAAGAAAATATTATAAAATATTCTCTTCATGAAAAAGTGTTCCTTTTTTTTGTATCTTTTGTTAGGGAGGTTTTAAATTGAATCCATTTTATAAAAACCTTGCTCTGTGGCTGGTCATAAGCCTTATGGTGATCATGTTGTTCAAGGTATTCCAGCAACCTGACAGGACAAGCACATCGATCAGTTACAGTGATTTTTTAAGCATGGTTGAGAGCGGTAGCGTCCTTCAGGTAGTCATCCAGGGCGATAATCTTTCGGGCAGTTCTTCTCAAGGACCATTCAAGACCTATGCTCCAAAGGATCCGGAATTGATAAAACTCTTAAGGAGCAAGGGAATCAAGATAGTGGCAAAACCAGAGGATGATTCTCCATGGTTTCAGGTCTTTCTCTCATGGGTTCCCATGCTGTTGCTTGTGGGGGTCTGGATATTTTTCATGCGTCAAATGCAGGCGGGCGGTGGAAAGGCGCTCTCATTCGGAAAAAGCCGGGCAAGACTCATGACTGATTCCCAGGAGAAGGTAACCTTTGAAGATGTGGCGGGAATCGATGAGGCCAAGGAGGAACTTCAGGAGATTATCGAATTCCTGCGTGATCCAAAGAAATATACGCGATTGGGTGGAAGGATACCAAAGGGAGTTCTTCTCGTGGGATCTCCGGGGACCGGAAAAACCCTTCTGGCAAGGGCCATAGCCGGAGAGGCCGGCGTTCCCTTCTTCAGTATAAGCGGTTCGGACTTTGTTGAGATGTTTGTGGGAGTAGGCGCTTCGAGGGTCAGGGACCTGTTTGTCCAGGGTAAAAAGAGCGCTCCCTGCATCATATTTATTGATGAGATCGATGCGGTTGGTCGCCACCGGGGCGCCGGCCTGGGCGGAGGTCACGATGAAAGGGAACAGACCCTCAATCAGCTCCTTGTAGAGATGGACGGTTTTGAATCCAATGAGGGTGTCATACTCATATCCGCCACGAACAGACCCGACGTCCTGGACCCGGCCCTGCTGAGGCCCGGGCGTTTCGACAGGCAGGTGGTGGTTCCTGTTCCGGATATAAGAGGGAGAGAGGGGATTCTAAAGGTACATGTGAAAAAAACGATTCTTGCCGATGACGTTGACATAAGGACCCTTGCAAGGGGAACACCTGGATTCACGGGCGCGGATCTGGAAAACATGGTGAATGAAGCGGCTCTCATGGGTGCCAGGAGGGGCAAGGATAAGGTAGAGATGGTTGACTTTGAGGATGCCAAGGACAAGGTATTGATGGGCACCGAACGGAGAAGCATGATTATCAGTGATGAAGAAAAAAGGATTATCGCCTATCATGAGTCGGGGCATACCCTGGTGGGAAGGCTCCTGCCCAATACCGATCCTGTCCATAAGGTGACCATTATCCCGAGAGGAAGGGCCCTAGGACTGACTCAACACCTGCCGATTGACGAAAAGCACATCCAGCCCAGGGAATACCTCCTGAACCTTATATGTATTTTAATGGGTGGAAGAGCCGCCGAAGAGATTGTACTCAATATTAAGACAACCGGTGCCGGCAATGATATTGAAAGGGCCTCCGAGTATGCGCGTAAGATTGTGTGCGACTACGGCATGAGCGATAAACTCGGTCCCCTCTCATTCGGTAAAAAGGAGGAACAGATATTTCTGGGACGAGAGATCTCACAGCACAGGGATTACAGTGAACTGCCCGCCCAGAAAATCGACCAGGAGGTCAGAGACATCGTAACCGGCTGTTATGACAAGACCCGCACGCTCATAGAAGAAAACCTGGAGATACTCGAAAACATGGCAAAGTCCCTCCTAGAAAGAGAGACCCTTGATGGCAAGGATATCGATGAGATTATGGCTGGAACCCCCATGTCTAAAAAGCAACCGGAGGTAAAAGGGTCTTGAAAGAGTTTCAGAGAGAGGAGTTTAACCTGAAATGGGCTGATTATTCTCTGAGACTGGATGAGAGGACCCATATCATGGGTGTCCTGAATGTGACGCCTGATTCCTTTTCCGACGGAGGCCTTTATTTGCAAAAGGATAAGGCGATCGCCCAGGGGATTGCCATGGCGCGGGATGGAGCCGATATTATCGACGTCGGAGGTGAATCGACGCGTCCCTATTCAAAAACCGTTTCCGGTGATGAAGAGCTGGATAGGGTAATACCGGTCATAGAGGCCCTACGCGGGAGTATTGAAATACCCATCAGCATAGATACTTGCAAGGCGGAAGTCGCCAAAGAGGCCTTAAAAACCGGGGCATCCATCATAAATGATATAAGTGCCTTCCGGTTTGATCCCAAGATGGCCCCGGTTGCCGCGGAGGCGGGCGTCCCGGTGATACTCATGCACATGAAAGGGTCTCCCGGCAATATGCAGGATAATCCGGTCTACGACAACCTGATACCGGAGATCCTGGCCTTTCTCCGGAATGCCATTGAACGGGCCACTGAAAAGGGAGTCCGTGAGGATAGGATCATTGTGGACCCCGGAATAGGTTTCGGAAAGACCTTTGATCACAACCTCGAGATCATAAAGGAATTGAACCAGTTCCACTCACTGGGAAGGCCTGTGCTACTGGGGACCTCAAGAAAGGCATTTATCGGAAACATCCTTGGAAACGAATCCCGGGATAGGGACACCGGAACAATGGCAACCGTTACCGCCGCTATACTGAACGGGGCCCATATTGTGAGGGTACATAACCCCAAGATGGCACTTGAAACGGTGAAGGTCGCGGATGCCCTGCGAAGGGCCGGGAGTCTACACAAGCTAAGATCTTAACATTTGTGTCAAATTTTTAAAATATTCAATGATGACAACCTCGTAAAAAGTCCCGGGAGCCGTCACTCCCGCGAAAGCGGGAGTCCAGAAGTACCCGAAATCGCTGGATTCCCGCTTTCGCGGGAATGACAAACAGACGCGAATTTTGACTTTTTACGAACATATCA
>CAYTUL010000002.1:0-28626 GCA_964441135.1 uncultured Desulfobacteraceae bacterium
GTGTGGCCAGGTGTTGCCGGATCAGCGCCTCAAGTTCCACTGGGATTTTCCGGTGGCTGTCTTCAAGCGTCATGGGGTCATAGGGGTCATAGAGATTTACCCAGTACTGGCCGCCGGCGATCTCATCCTTGATATAATCCCGTGATGCCTGTCTGTACATTCCGCTGAATAAACCCTGGTGCCAGATGATCAATACATAGGTGAATGACAACACGAAAACGTTCAGCCATGTGCGGAGACCCGAACCGATTAGATTTCGATAGGCAAGTTTCAATGTAATCATGTCCTTATCCTCCTATGCCTCCCGGATCGACTCATCCTTGGCGACCCTTCCGTCTTCCAGTGTGATGATTCTGCGAAGATACTTGATCACCTTTTCATCATGAGTCGCAAAGATAAAGGTGGTCACTAATTCCCTGTTCAGATTTTCCATGGTTTGAAGGATGTTATGGGAATTTTTCGCGTCCAGGTTCGCTGTGGGCTCATCGGCGAGAACGATTTCAGGTTTTTTTACCATGGCCCTCGCTATGGCTACCCGCTGACTTTCACCGCCTGAAAGCTGTCTCGGTCTCGAATGGATCTTGTCGGATAACCCGACCCATTCAAGGGCCTCGAGGACCGCCTTTCTGCGATGTTCGGAAGGCATCCCCATTAACAGGAGCGGAAATTCCACGTTTTCAAAGACCGTGTAGACCGGCAGGAGATTGTAGGTCTGAAATATGAATCCATAGTGTAAATTCCTCATTTTTGCCGCGTCCCTGTGGGACAGTTCACCAATGGAGCGCCCGAGTACAAGGGCCTTTCCCTCCGAAGGCGTATCCAATGAACCGATGATATTCAGCAGGGTGGTCTTACCGGAGCCGCTCGGGCCGACGAGACCTGCGAACTCTCCTTTTCCGAAGTGGAGATTGACGTCATACAGCGCGGTAAAATGTTTCCCGCCGATCGGATAATGCTTTATCAGATGCTGCGTTTCAATCAGGGTTTCACCGTCCATTTTTCTTCTCCTACTTAGAACTCATCCTTATAATCATGGAGTACCCGTTGCCCGGACCGGAGAGCCCGGTCAATAAAACGTCCTAATGATTAAAAATGATCATGATCTCTCCGCCCTTGCTTCCCGCGATCATGTCCTGAAAAAGGCCTTCGTCGGTTCCCGTCATATCCGGGTAGTAAAACAGGCCGATGCTTATGGTTACTCGATCATAGGTACGCGACAAGTTCAGGTATTGGTAGTATTTTTCCTGATTCCAATAATAGTACCCGATAGCCGTCAATCTATCCATCACACCCACGGGATAATTCATGGAAAAGGCGGATATATGGAAATCATTTTTCCAGCCGAGGGCTTTATCCGAGAGACCGACACCCATGTGCTCTATCAGGACATAAAGGCCGCTGCCGATATCAAAGGTATAATCGGCTCCCAGGGTGCTCCTTTTCGTCCATTCATAGGGAACAAGGGACGAGTTCTGATGCTGGAACACACTTTCGAACCATAAGCCGATTTCGATATCCCACCTCCCGTCAAGGGCGAAACGGGTTTCCCTGAACTCCGGAATCCCGTATCTGGATCCATCCACAGGCCTGGAATGAAACGTGAGGCCCACGTCGCCGTTGAAAAGGGGATATTGCAGGCGGCCGCCTGCTTCCAGCTCAGACGGCGGGGTTGGAAGTATTTCGTAACCCTTCGTGTCCCCGTTACCATATAGTCCCCAGACCCAGAAATTCGCGGTATTCAGGGCGTCATACCGGAACCTCAGACCGTAGACCCCTTCTGTCAATTGAAGGGGATCGGTCGGGTCCAGGCGGTCGAACCATCTCAGGGACCGCAGGAGGCGGGCCGGACCGAAGTTGATCTTTTGTAAGCCGATCCGGGTCTCCGTCTGGCTTGTGGTATAACGCAGGCTGGCCCTGTAAAGATCAAGATCCATATCATCCCTGTAGGGCCCCGAGCCTGAGATCGCGAAGCAGTTGAGGGAAAACTCCGCGTCCAGTATGGAATGTGCATTCACATCGGATGCGAGGGTCATATCGGGAATATAGCGAAGTCCGGACATGTTCTCCCATGTATCATGGATCTCCGCTTCCGTAGTCCAGCCTGTGAACTGACCTTCCAGATTCCATCTCATTGCATAAACCCTGCCTTGAAAGGTTACGTGTATGCCTATTAAAAGAACAAATAACAGGGGATTCGATATCCTGAGGTTGAACAAATCTATTCGCTCCTGAAATCTTTCCGGACTATGACCCCATACCAGAAAAAATCTTTGACCTCCCGGTTGAATTCCATGAGGGTTGGATAACGAGACCGCAATTTTTCATCATTTGCCAGTTCATACAGCTTGTCGAGAACCGTCATGAGAAATTCCGGTTTGATATCGGGCCTGATTTCACCACTATTTTGTGCGTTTATGATGAATTTCATAAAATGGGAAATCGCCTTTTCATAACCCAGATTAAGGTGGATCATATCTTCGACCAATGAGCCGTTGATCTGTGAGAGAAAATTACTCTTCCATTCAAACATCATCTGTATCTTGTCAGGGAGGGGAATATCCAGGGTATCGATCTCGTCCAATTTTTCACATCCCTCATTAATCCACCCCTCCCATACATGGCGAAATAACTCCTCTTTATTGGGAAAATATTTATAAAAGGTCATCTTGCTGACCTCAGCCTTTCTGCAGATCTCCTCAACGGTTACCCGTTTGATCCCATGGCTCAGGAAAAGATTCCGTGCCGCTTCAAGTATCTGAAGGATTTTTTTGGACTTTTTAGGATGAATTTCCGGGTTCATTGGGTCGCCTTTGTCTATTTATTATATACGTTATTTAGTTTTTTAGACTAATTTCGTAATCAATATAAATTATAGTATATACTTTGTCAAGAAAAAAATTACGATTTTAGTAATTTTTTTTATATTTCGTAATTTTTTTATTATTGTGTCTTTGATAGGGATTGCAATTCTAAATGGATTTATTAGCGAAGATCAATCTTGATGAACTCGTAAAAAGTCAAAAAACGTTTTTTTCTGTCATTCCCGCGAAGGCGGGAATCCAGTGATCCAAATATTTCTGGACTCCCGCTGCAGTTTATCCCGCACTTGATGCGGGGCGGGAGTGACGTTTTCTGGGATTTTTTACGAAGCCGTCAATCTTACTTTCAGGAATTAAATTGAGGCTAATGCGCCCCTAAGAAAGGTCATAGCGCCACACCAAGGCCTTCAAGGCCTTGGCATGGTCTCATATTATCTAAAATCTACCCGGCGGCGCTTTTATATTTCGCATAGATATCATGCAGTCTTCTTTTAAGCGCCTTTATCCTTTTCGAGTCCTCATCGGAGGCCCAGGGGGGCTCACTGATCGAAAACAGGGAATTGGTCAGCTCGTCGATCACATGTTCCGTGGCCTGGCACCACTCCGACGTACAGGCATCGGACATTTTCGCTGCCTCATCAATATCCTGCTCTAACATTTCCAGCCCCTTCTCTAAATTTTCTATAAATACCCTCCATCCCTGGAGTACTTCGGTTTGAATATCTTCTTTTCTCGGCATGGACATGGTCAAAACCTCCCTTCCTGAAATGATGTTCCTGTTTTCCTGTTATATCAAAAGCATTTTAGGTTAATATAAATAGAATATAATCAAGGTCAAGATCACATCAAAAAAGACATAGGCGGGAATGCAATTCGCTCAACTATTCCACTATGTTGTGTAAATTGTAGATATGACATCACTTCATGAAAGGGTGACCCCTTTATTCATTATCCGCCCTTTTTACGCTCTTGACAATACCCGGAAATACGAATAATAGGCGGGTTAGCTTTGAATGAATCTTTCTGAACGGTTCAGAGGGCAGGGCATGGAAGGGGTTTTTACCTGTTGACAAGGACCGGTCCTATTGCAGGTTGGTCCCTTACATTTCAAGAAGGTTTTAAGATATGACCGATAGGAAATCTCGAAAGGACATTAAGAAAATTCAAAAGGAATTGTATCGGCTAAAAGAGATTTTAAAGAAGATCGAACTTCGACCGTGCCATGGTGATGCAGATTTGAAAAAAAAGGATGAAGAGGTTAAAATGCTCAAACGTGAAATCTATGACCTTGAAAAGGAGACGAACCTATTTGTCCTGTTTATGGAACGTGGTGAATCCAAAAAAAGCAAATCCTGAAATAAGCTTCAAACAAGGATCCAGCGACTCAGGAATCAAAAGCTTCTCAAAGCGATTAACGCTGCATACGATGATTTTCCAGACAATCTTTTCAATCGAAGCCTTATAAACACAGTGGCCGTTTGCGCCCTGACGACCAACCTTAAACGAGCAAAGGCACCCGGGAATGTTCTGTTGAACAAAGTCGAATCGAACCTGCCAAAGAAAGGTGTTGCGAACATTTCTCAAATCTTCACCGTTATGGATTTTAAAGTCTAAGATTTTAGGTCAGGAATATACGGACCCCGCTGCACGCATAGCTCGAATTTTATCCGTTTGTTTTATAATAAGCATATTTATTCGGGTACAGCATAAAAAAAAGCCCTGCAAATTTTTGTGGAACGACATGAAACATTGACGGAGTAGGAGACATGACGGATATCGCGGATTCACAATCACGAAATAGAAAGGACGTTCTTTTTTCACGGCTCCAGGACGAGTTGCGACCCCGCCGTCTGATACCCAACCTGATCTCAGGCTCGGTTACCGGGATTCTGACTATTGTCGAGTCGGTCTCCTATGCGGCACTCATATTTTCAGGCGTCCTGGCCGTTCATATATCGACCGGCATCGGAGTGGCCCTGACCACGGCCGCGGTCGCAGGTCTTATCATGTCCATGACCAGTTCATATCCTGGTACGATTGCGCTGCCCCAGAACAAGGTTGCACCTATCCTCGCTTTGATTGCGGCATCGGTAGTTGCTACCATGCCGGCGGGCGCCACGGACGAGCAGATCTTGCTTACCGTCATTGCCGCCATTGTCATTTCCTCCCTGGTGACCGGCCTGTTCATGGCCGCGCTGGGGATCTTTAAATTAGGAGGGTTGATCAGATTCATACCCTATCCCGTGATTGCCGGATTTCTTGCCGGAACCGGTTGGCTTTTGCTTCTTGGCTCCATAAAGGCCATGACCGGCATCCCGGTCACGCTGTCCTCTATCCTCGGCTTGTTTGAGAAGACCGTGTTCATCAGGTGGCTCCCGGGACTTGTGTTCGCCGTGATTGCATTCACTTTCATGCGCCGGGTGAAACATTACCTGGTCATGCCCGCTCTGCTTTCCGCGGCGTTCATTCTTTTTTATGCAATCCTATTCTTTAACGGGACTTCCATAAATCATGCCAGAGAGACGGGCTGGCTGATCCATGTCGCCTCCCAAGGCGGGATCTGGAAGTTCTTGACCATCAAATCCCTGGCCAGCGCACAGTGGTCTGTTATCATCGCTCAGGCCGGCAGCATTGCCTCTATTCTTTTGATCAGCGCAGTGGCCGTGCTTCTGAACTCGAGCGCACTCGAACTGGCCTCAAAGCAGGAGATGGACCTGGACCGGGAGCTTAAATCCGCGGGCGCAGCCAACATTTTCACGGGATTGGCCGGCGGTATGGTGGGATTCACCTCTCTGACCATTACGGGATTAGGTCTTAAGATGGGGGCCAAGAGCAGGCTGGTGGGTTTGATAACCGTTGTGGTCTGTGTTGCGGTTTTGCTGCTCGGCGCGGGGGTGCTTTCGTACTTCCCGGAGCCGATCATCGGCGGCATGCTCATGTTTCTGGGATTTGAGTTTCTTACCGAGTGGGTCTACGAAACCCGGAAAGAACTCCCCCTCAGCGACTGGATCATTGTAATTATAATCCTCGCGGTGGTGGGCCTGTTTGGTTTTCTGCAGGGAGTCCTGGTCGGCCTGATCGCGACCATCATCATGTTCGTCTTCAATTACAGCCGGATAGAGCTGATTAAATATGAGCTCACCGGGACCCATCATCACAGTAATGTTGACCGGCCGGCCAAGCATCGGCGAATTATCCGCGCAAAGGGAGAGGAGATATACATCCTCAGACTGCACGGGTATATCTTTTTCGGGACGGCCAATAACCTCCTGACCAAGGTCAGGGGGCGGGTGACGGATCCGGATTTAACGCCTTTAAAATTCGTGGTGCTCGATTTCCGTGAAGTCAGCGGAATAGACTCCTCTGCGGTCATCAGCCTCATCAAAATGAATCAGTTGGCCCAAAAGAATAATCTCACCTTGTTGTTTGTGCACACCTCGGATTCCATTCGCCGGCAAATGGAAAGGGGCGGGCTGATGGAGGTTGATGAAAAACACTGGAATGAGTTCGACGACCTCGATTACGGTATCGAGTGGTGTGAGGATCAAATTCTGAAAGTTGAAGGCATGGACCCTGCCGCGGAGAAACATACCCTTGCGGAACACCTGGAAGAACTGGTTCCCGGTGCGCTGGATTTCTCCAAGTTAGAGAAATACCTCGAGCGGATCGAGGTGCCGAAGGGCCATTACCTTTTACGCTACGGTGATCCTTCGGATGCCCTCTACTTTATCGAGGAAGGACATGTCATCGTGCTGATGGATCTTGAGGGTGGAGAGACGATCAGGATGAGGAAAATGGGCGACGGTACCGTGGTGGGAGAGCTGGGAATGTATCTAAACCAGCCCCGCACAGCCTCGGTAGTCACAGAGGAGCCTTCCGTCCTATACCGCCTGTCTAAAAAAGCGCTCGAGACCATGGAAGAAAAAAATCCTCAGACCGCGGCAACTTTCCATCGCTTCATGGTCCAGTTTTTAGCCGACAGGCTTATTAATACGGATAAGACATTGAAGACATTGCTCGGTTAGGGTGTAAATCCGCAGGCTGCCAGGCGCTTTGGACCTCACATCGGGATGGTTCGCCGATGATTTCCTCATTGCCAGAATCACGACCAGGAACGGCAGGAGGAACGTCTTGAAATAGGAGAAGCCGGAGCACCGGACCGGGCAGCCGGTAGTGGAGTCCGTGGCTTCCTGCGGAGGCGGGTGAGAACAGGGATTCGGAGCGGCAAAGTATGTTTTCCTACATCTTTATGAAAATACTCGAAAACCGTCCGAAGCGCTATGATCTGGGGATCCATATTCTTTCGGGGGGTCATGCGGAAAGAATCAGAAAGCGGATTGTTCAAACCTACGTGAAACCTGGTATGGAAATACTTGATATCGGCTGCGGGACCGGTTCTCTGCTCATAGATGCCGCAGAGGCGGGTGCCAATGGGACGGGTCTTGATATATCCGAGGGAATGTTAGAGGTTGCCCAGAAACGAATTTCCGACAACGAGATGACGGATAGGATAATCCTTCATCACGCCGGAGCCGTCGAAGTCGATTCGCTATTTGATGAAAATCGCTTTGATCTGATTATATCCACGCTTGTTTTCAGTGAACTCTACTCCGAAGAGAGAGCACTGGCATTGCTTCAAATTAAAAAATTGTTAAAACCAGAGGGTACCCTCGTAATTGCCGCCGAAGTTCGACCCGGAAAACTGTTAAAAAAGGTCCTTCACTTTTTGGTGCGTTTCCCCTTAACCGTCCTTACCTATATCATCGCCCAGACCGGTACAAAACCCCTTACCCGAATTTCGGAAGAAATAACGGAATCCGGATTCCGTATCATTGGTGATAATCGTTCCTTCCTGGATAGTTTTGCTATCCTTTCGGCCAGGAAGCCGGCGGAAGAAGGCCCCGATAAAATCCCTTTACCCGCGATAAAAAAAGCGGAGGATGATTTTTCATTTATTCTATCCCTGTGGGATTTTCTCGGCCGCTGGTTTCCGAATCCAGTTGAACCGGGACTTCGAATCATAGGCCAGCCTGATAAAAATGCTCCTGTCATTCTTACCAGTAATTTTCATCTTACGGTCCGGCGGGTTGAAAGGTCTTTACAAAAGGAAAATGTTTTCCTGTTAGTGGCGCCGGCCAATGGTATCAATGTATGGTGTGCATCCTGTGGAGGAGAATTAAACACCCATTCAGTCATAACGGTTATAAAGACAAGCCGAATCAATGAAAGAGTCGATAATCACCAAATAATCCTGCCGCAATTTTCAGCACCGGGAATTGACCGCCATCTTCTCAAGAAAGAAACAGGACGAACCGGAATCTTTGGGCCGGCCTATTCCAAAGACATTCCACTGTTTTTAAAAGACCGAGACACCCTTTTCGAGCATAACAAGGCCAAATTTTCACTGCTTTACAGATTGGAAATGCTCCTTTCGATGAATTTCATTGCTTGGATTGTAATCGGTATAAGCACACTGTTAATCGAACCGGGTGCGATCTTTCCTCTCAGTGTTCTTTTCTGGATAACGGGTTTAATACTCTATGCAGGATTTCCGGCTATACCGGGGAAAAGTGGCTGGCTTAAAGCAATTGTCTTATCCCTGTTGGAAGTCATCGTCATCGCCGGATCTTCCCTTATCATATTGCACATGCCCCTATTCTACCATTGGAAGATAATGGTCGTTGTGAGTGCTATAAACATCTGGTTTGGTCTTGATTTGAAAGGTATTGTAGCCGGCTATCCGTCAGAAGCCGAATGGCTGATGCACAAACTCGGAATGGGTTCATTCGGGCACATTTTTTCATCCGGAGTTTTTCATGAAGGTAAAATTCGGCAGGATATGAGTAAATGCAAGAATTGCCGTACCTGTCTTATGGTCTGCCCGAAGGGCGTCTTCGAGGCTTTAGACAAAGACAAGATAAGAGTTCAAAGACAGCAGGAATGCTTTGCATGCAATGCCTGCGTTACCCAATGTGATGAAGGGGCCTTATCATTAGAATAGGCAGGGTCGTCATCCTCTTTATGGCCTGAGTGGGCATCACCCGGAGCCCTTGTAGGGAGTCCCGTAGGCATTCAGGAAAACCCTGTCCCATTTCAATGATGCCCTATCATGTTGAGGTTTGCTTTCGTCAGGGTAACCCAGGGCAATGATGGAGAGCACCTTCAGGTTCCCAGGGAGATCTAAAAGATCCTTTATATATGTGTCCGAAGTGATCCCATCGCTCTGATCCCTCCTCCTGAACTGTATCCAGCAGGCACCGAGCCCCATGGATTCCGCCGCGAGAAAGATGTATGTGGAAGCGATGGAAGCATCTTCGATCCATACATCACTTATTTCTGAATCCGCACAAACCAGAATTCCAAGGGGAGCGTTCTTCAAAAAGGCTGCGCCAAAGGTTTTCGCTCCCGATAGTTTTTCTAATAAACCTCTATCGTTAACCACGAAAAACAACCAGGGCATTTTGCCCATGGATGAAGGGGGACGAAGAGCGGCCTCTACCAGGAGGTCTATCTTTTCATCTTCCACGGGCCTATCAGCAAACTTCCTGATACTTCTTCTTTTTTGAATGAGGGACATGAACATGGCGAATTGATCTCCTCTCCTTTTTCAGGATGTCGTACCATATCCAGGGGCTTTATTCAATATCACTTCCCTTTCTCCCTGACGAAACTGAATATCAATAACGATACCCCTGCGAGAGCGGCCCAGAAAATAAACGCCAGTTCCGGACGCGTCACGGCCATGCTGTTTCCCAAGGGGGCGGAAATAAAGGCGCCCAGATTGCCGAAGGAGAAAATGATTCCCATCGCGGTCCCTGCATGGGCAGGCCCGATTCCGCGGGTCTCAATGACCATGGTCATTAAGACCGCGAAATACCCATCACGCAGTACGCCCGTTAGTATCGCGAGGGGCCAGATCATAGGGCCGTGAAATAAAGGTATTAAGGCCAGGCTGATCATGGTAGTAATGAATACCATGATAATGAATCCCTCTCTCAGTCCAAACCTGGCAGAGATCATGGAGGCCGGAATAGCCCCTAACATTCCGGCCCCGTTCAGGGCCGCCAGGGCGCCGTCCGCGCCTGCCGGCGACCATCCGATTCCCCTGAGATAGAGTGAAAGGTATCCCATGGTTCCCATCATGCAACCGATGTAACAGAAATGCGCCAGACCGAATAACCATACCTTTTTTTCATGTATTACCCTTTGTACAGCCTGATGAAAAAGAGGGCGGCCTTGGGGCTGTTCTTCCTCATACCGGACCGGCTCACTTCTGGTCAGGCTCCACAGTGTGCCCATAAAGACGGAGACCCCGCCATAGGCAAAGAGGACGTTTCTCCATCCGCCGAGAAACGGAGAAATGATCGTATCGCTTACCAGCGCCCCCATGAACATGCCCATGGCTATGCCGGCGGATACGATTCCGTTGGCTATTACGACCTTTCTTCCGGTGAACCATACACCGCTGGTCTTATGTATATTCAATACGGTCGTGTTTTGCAGAACGCCGTATAGGAACATGGTTGTTGCGAGACCGGGAAAGTTCACCGACAAGCCCCTCCCGGCACCGATGAACCCGATAAGGATACAACTGATCATGATCGTTCGCTTTGTCCCGAACCGATCCCCTATCAATCCGCCAAATGGGCTCATAAACATGCTCGCCAATCCTCCCGCACCCCACGCGAGCCCTATCTGGACCAGACTCAGATTCAGTTCCTTCGTTATCTCCTTAAACAATACCGGCATACACATGAGTGGAACACCGATAGCAAAAAGGTTTGTGAGCCCCCCGAGTGTTATGATGGACCAGCCGTATTTCGAATCCTGATTTGGTAGACGTTTATCTTCCACTTGATTTCATCTCTTTAAAATTCTGCGATGGAAACGGCCTAATTAAAGCTCGGCGCCCTCCCGCGCTTTCCTGTAAGGATACTGGAAAGGAATATCGGCCGGTGCCGCCTTTTCCATAGCCGGGGCTGTGGGTAGGATCTTCATGACCCAGATGACGAAAAAAAGAGTCAAGAAGAAAGAGATACTGTCTGCCGCGGGAAAGGATAACCAGACCCCCTTTATCCCGATAAGGCGCGGCAGGGTAAGCATGAGTGGGATAAGGATTAAGACCTGTCGCGAAAGTGTTAGGATTAGTGCGTAAAACCATTTGCCGAGCGCCTGAAACAGCCCTCCCCCTATAATCTGCAAACCGGCCAGAGGAAGACCGAAAATACAGTACACAAGGGCCTCCCGTCCGATCTTCAGAAGAGCGGGATCCTTTGTAAAGGCCCCGATTATGGCCTCCGGGAAAAGTACCATAATCAGAAATCCCGTCGTGGAGATTGCCGTTGCCGACATTCCGGCCAGCTTGATGGCCTGCCTTACCCGGATGAACTGCTGCGCCCCGTAGTTGAATCCCACCACGGGCTGCATCCCGTTGGTGAGCCCCATGACAGGCATAAATATGAAACTGAACATTCGATGAATAATGCCGAAGGCCGCTATTTCAACGGACCCGCCGAGGCCGCGGAGGGTGTTATAAACGAGGGCCATGGTAAAACTCATCGCACCGGCCATTGCAAAGGAAGAGGATCCGACCGCTAAGATTTCCTTGATGATTTTACCCCTTAGCCGCATGTATCTGAATCCGACGGGGATTTCACTCTTGCCGCTAACAAAGTAAAGCAGAAGGAAACAGCTCGTCGTTGAAATGGAGATCAAGGTTGCGATAGCCGCCCCGCGGATGCCCATATCCAGGCTAAAAATGAATATAGGATCCAGGATGATGTTCAGGACGGAACCGATCAGCATGGTAACCATTGCTATTTTTGCGTTCCCCTCGGCCCTGGCCGTGTTATTGCTGACTATGGCCAGGGTCAGGATTGGAGTCGCCAAAAAAATAATCCGGAAATATTCCATTGCATAGGGCAGGATCTCCTCGGTCGAACCAAAGAGACGGAGGAGTGGAACCATGAAGATCAATCCCGTGATGAGCACGGACAGGCCGAGGATCTCGGCGAGTATCAACATATTTCCAAAGGTGAAAGCAACCCCTTCAAAATCACCGGATCCCATGCGACGGGAAATGCGTGAAGCGCCCCCTATCCCAATGGTCTGGCTCAGGGCCATGATGAGCATGTTCATGGGAAAGACGACGGCTATCGCCCCTATTCCGAGGGTGCCGACTCCTCTTCCGACGAAGATCGTGTCAACTACATTATAAAGCGCCTGCACCATCATGGCGACGATGGACGGGAGCGACAGATTAAAAAGAAGCCTGCCGACCCTTTCTTTGGCAAGCATCTCGCTTCTTGTTCCGTTTTTCATTTTACCCCTTTCAGTCTAAAGAGGACCTGAAGGGTTCGGCACGACTCAACAGGAGTCTGATCATAACTTCTGGCTGATATCAATCAATGACTCAACGGCTCTATAAAATCGTTCCCGGTCTTCGACCGGAAGTCTTTCCAGATTGCTTTTGATAAAACCTGCTATCTCCATCCGGAGAATCTCTACCTTTTTCAGGCCTGTCTCTGATAAAGCGATGATCACCTTTCGCCGGTCCGCCGTATCCCTTTTCCTCTCGACCAGGTCTTTTTCAATCAACTGGTCGATCACGCTGGTCAGGCTGCCCTTTTCAAGGCCTATTGCCTTGTGTAATGTCGTCATGGTCGTTTCCCCTTTATCATACAGAAATAAAAGGGTGCGTCCTTGCGTCTTGTTAAGATTCATCCCGATTTGCGAGGATTGGAACCCGTGCATCATCTTTCTCATAAACACATGGGTAATCTTCGGGAATTGAATAATGATCTCCAGGTCGCTCTTTTTCATAATTTACAAGTATTTAGTTGGTAATCTAACAATTAGATTTATATTAGTCTCTAATCTAACAAATTTTGAATCCCTTGTCAACTCCGGTTTTGTGGCCCTGATTTCACCTTTTGGGATTCACTGAGGGGACAGGTGGCGATGGATGCTGTTTACGGGCAAGGGACTGCGGTTCCCATATTGGCATGAGATCCTGGATCTGCCACTGCTAAGGATGCTTGCAAATAAAATTCAGAAGGGCCTGGCGCTTTTCATGCTTAACGGCCTGGAGGGCCCTCTCCAAGGCCGGACCGACCTGATCGGGAGATTCGATCCTCTCCCCATACCCCCCAAAGGCCTCGCATACCTTTTCAAAGTCCGCCGTCGGCTGGAGATCGCTTAAGGGATATTCGTTTTTGCGCGCAGCAAGACCCTCAGGGTAGAGATCCCGGGTGGCCCATTTTACGGCCCGATAGCACTGATTGTTGTAAACGATGAACAGGATCGGAAGCTGGTACGCGTTTGAGACGAAGTGAGAGGCGCTGGGTACCCCGAACATGTAAGACCCGTCGCCCACGGCGGCTATCACCGTTTTATCCGGTTGTCCGAGTTTCACTCCCAGAGCAGCCCCGAGACACCATCCGAGGTAACCCGCGTGCGGCGAACCAAAGTAGCTTCCCGGCAGTCTGGAGGCCCGGCTCATCATGCTGCCGATCGCCTCGTCGACTACCACGGTGTCGTCCCCCATGATCTTATGCACATGATGGGACACCCAGGGATATTCCAGGGGTGATTCCTCGGATGTTTTCCTGACGGAGTCCTCCCAGGCCCGCGCCATCTCATCATGCCGCCTTTCCAGCTCCTTCATCCTTGAATCACGTGCCCCTTTATTCCTGTCGGGGTGATCCTTCAGGGCGTTGTAGAGTGCTGAAAGCACCAGGCCGGGCTCTCCCTGAAGGGTCAGGTCGGACGGAAATCCCCGAATGGGATACCTGCTGTAATATGGATCGATGCCGGCCTGTATGATCGTGGCAGAATCCCCTGGTTTCCCGCGCTTTGGATGCCAGGGGACATCGCTGTCAATCACCAGAATGACATCGGCCTCCGGGATGAGGGGGTCGGAAATAAACCCCTGATAACAGGGATGTTCGGGGGAAAAGTTCATGTATTCCGGAAAGGCGGAAACCACACCGACGGCCCCGGCCTCCGCGACATCTACCAGGTTCCGGACCGCCTTGGGAGACCGGCCCAGAGATGACGTAATAATAAGGGGGAATTCGGCCTTGATGAGAAGATCTGCGGCCCGCCGAACCTTTTCCGGGTCCGGGAAAAAAGTAGGGAGATCGTACCTGTGCAGGGGATTGAATCGAACGCTTTCCATGGGCGCGGCCAGGGCTTCTCTCGGAAGGGTAAGATATACGGGTCCCTTCGGTTCACTCATGGCCATCGTGAGGGCCCTGTCAACCACCGTTTCAAGCTGGGTGGCCGTTCTCAGTTCATAGTCCCATTTCACATATTCCCGCATCATGCTGGCCTGGTCAAAGGATTCCTGTCCCCAATGGATATAACCGGTTCTCGATCCCGGATGGCCCTCCTCCGTTATCGGTGTTCTACCGGCGCTGAAGAGGATGGGAACCCTGGCCCGATTGGCCGCTATGAGGGCTCCCAGTCCATTTGCCGTTCCGACGTTCACATGGACCATCGCCACCTGGGGTCTTCCCGTGGCCAAATAATATCCGTGGGCCATGCTAACCAAAGGGATCTCATGGGGAACCGTAAGGGGCCGGGGCCGATCTTTTCCCAGTTCCCGGCGCCGGATAAAGGCCTCGACGATACTCGCGAAATCGGTCCCTGGATTAGCGAAAAAGTAATCGATTCCCCTCATGGAAAGCAGTTCGAGATAGGCCTCCGCGACGGTCCAATCATTCATTTCAACAACATGTTTTCCGTTTTCTTTACCCTGCACAATGATAACCGAACCTCCCTTTTATTTCTAACGCCTTGACAACCCTTCCTGATAAAGGCGCGCGTGCGCATCCTTTAGTGTCTCCATAATCTCGATCTGTTGTGGACATTTCTCTTCACATTCACCGCACTCCTGGCAGTTGGACGCGTTCTGCTCGGGCGACATCAACACATTGTACATCGTGCGACAGCGTTCCAGGTCTTCAAACATGAAATAATCGTTATACAGGGTAAAGATGCCGGGAATATTGACCTCATTGGGACAGGGCATGCAATAGGCGCACCCGGTACAACCGACCTTGAGCAATTGGTGATAGGTGTCGGCTACTTTGTGAATGGTTTCGATCTCTTCCGGTGAAAGCATGTCCGGCCGGGCATCTCCCGCAACACGAATGTTCTCCTTCAATTGATCCATGGTCGACATGCCGCTGAGGACAAGGTTCACTTCGGGATGGTTCCAGACCCATCTCAATCCCCATTCCGCCGGAGTCCATGGCCTGTCGGCCGAATTCCAGATCTCCTGCACTTTATCAGGGATTTTTTCCGTCAGCCTGCCGCCCCGCAGGGGCTCCATGATCACCACCCCGATACCTCTGGATGCCGCGTAGCGGAGCCCTTCCTTTCCGGCCTGCGTATTTTCATCAAACAGATTGTACTGGATCTGACAAATAGTCCAATCGTAGGCGTCGAGGATCTCCTTGAAGACCCTGACATCGTCATGGAAGGAAAACCCCACGTATTTTGCCCTGCCGTCCTTCCGTATCTTATCTAAGAATTCAAGGGCCCCCAGATCTTTTCCCTTTCGCCAGCCCTTCCGGTTTAGCCCGTGGAGCAGGTAAAAGTCTAAGTATTCGGTACCTAACTTTTCAAGCTGTTCATTCAGGATACGATCAAAATCATCCCGGGTTTCGATCATCATTACGGGAGATTTGGTTGTAATAATCACCTTGTCCCGGCGGTTCTTGATCGCCTTCCCCAGAAGCACTTCGCTCTTTCCGCCGTGATAAAGATAGGCCGAGTCAAAATAGTTGATGCCCTGTTCGATGGCATAGTCAATCATTTGAAAGGCTTTTTCCTCATCAACAGCCATTGAGGCTTCAAAGAAGTTATTCATGTCTTCCGCCTCTTTCAGAAGCGGCAGACGCATGCATCCGAAGCCGAGAATGGAAACCTGATATTCGCTCTTTCCTAATTGCCTGTATTGCATAGAATCATCTCCTTTCGCTATGTTTCTACCTCGATAATCTCCAAGCGGGACAAATCGCTCGTTCCGAGTCCCAATTCTTCGGCATGGGCGTGCTGGCGTCTCACAATGGCCTCGTTGTCGGAAGTAAAGGTCTCGTCGTACTTTTTCATTAAATCCATGGCCACCACATCCGCGGCTATCATATCCCCCGTGATGATCATGCGGTTAACGCCCTCAATGATTTTCGTGTCTTCCCCCCTGAAGGGCCCGGAAACGGCCTGAATGGAGCGGACGTCCGTGATCGTAAGCTCCGGGCGGACGGCGGAAGCAAACTCGGCCAATTTACGGTCATAGTAATCACGGTCTTTCTGGAGGCATGCGTGGGCCAGCCATCGCTGGGGACCATACACGGACCCGAAGTGGTTCTTGAGGGCGCTCGTCAACTGCCCTGCAAAGTGTCTCTTCAGGACCGGCATGTTGATAATGACGGGAGCTTCCTGCAGTTCACGTGCAACGCGCAGACACGGTCCTTCCGTTCTCTGAAATCCGGACTTTAAAAAGCTTTCCGGACCACGCTCCTCTATGTCCTTCAGGGCGACATCGGGGTCTATTTCACCATGCCACTTCTCGAATTCCACGAGCACGAACTGACTCTCGTCCGACGCCTTTAAAATACTGATGTCCATACCGGGCAATTCTTCCTGACTGTAATAGGGATCCAATTCAAACTTGTGATCCTCGTGGACGGTTATCTTCTCAACCCCCGCCTCCCGGCAATGAGAAGCCACGGCGCGTATCGTCTCCGGAGCGGTAATGGAGGGAAAGGGGTCCCTCTGGTTTGTATTGGGTTTTAGCAGAACTTCCCGGTGTTTTCCGATGATACGTCCCAGGCCCCCGGCTGACTCAAACCCGGCCTTCACCATGCCGTCGATATCCTTCCCCGTAACGATCACCAGGAGGGGTTTGCCGCTGCGGCCTAACACCTGGTTTCCCCCTCCTCGCCTTGCCAAAGGCCTTTCCTTGGAATCTGTCATTGTCATTCTCCTTTTAAATCATTCTCCGCTATCCTATCCGGTTTATAAATCCGGCAGGGATCGTGCTTCGGACACAAACCATTTCTAACCCCGATATCCGGTCATTTGATTTGAGGCGGGGAGACATTATCTATAAACAAATATAACCACTTTTTCAAAGATTTTATCCAAAAACTCTCTAACATCGACGAAATGCACCAGATTGAAATCTACGAATAAGGGATGAGCTTTCTCGCCGCCACATCCGCAAGTAATAGAAACAGAAACACGAAGGTTAGAATGGGCCAGAGAGATCGATCGTACCCCACGGAACCGGAGGCGGCCCTAAAAAGATCGGGGGGATCCTCATCAACTGGGAGTACCTTCCCCCCCGTCACGAAGGCTAACTCCTCCAACAGGGAATAGTTGACGTCAACGGCCTTGAATTCATCCGTGTAGGGAATTCCGAATCCGAATACGTGGGTGGAACCAATTTTATTCCGCGTTTCCGAAAAAAGAGTAAAATAGTATTTGCCGATTTCTTCTGCGGAAAAATCGCCCTGATACCTTCCGGGAGAGACCTGGTCTAAATCGATCGTACGCTCCATTCCGGATGGGAATAGGATCTTAACCCTCAAATCCTGATTATTTATAAAGCGGTTTTCCATGCTTACCGCATCGACACGAAAGGTCCCTCTTTCTCCTTTTCGATCCATGGAAGCGGTATATGTTTCTTCCACTTCTTTACGCTGTGCCCACTTCACCATCTGAGACAGGAATTGACCATAATGCTCCCATTGAAGCCACTCCCTGCCCCATCTGCCGGACAGGTCCGAAGCAAAGGCCACGCTTCTGCCAAGACCATATCTCCAGGTAGCCAGGAGCGGCCCCTCGACGGTTCTTATCGGGACATCCGCTCCCGGTTTTGGATAGGTCACGACCTGCCCGTGAATAACAGGAAGATCCGGTTCGATCCCCTGCAGGATTTCAGTCGAATCTGTAACACTTGGCTGCAGAACCTGCTCGGTAATGATTTTTCTCGCCACAATCTTTGTTTCACCCGTAAAAATATTAGGGATATCTTCCGGCTTTTCCGTGTAATAGTACCTGCCTTGACCCCATTCGGCGATAGATTTCATAAGCTCCGTATCGGAATGCCTTCCGATACAGACCGTTGAAACCGAGATGCCTTGCCGGCTCATGTCCTGGACGATGGACTTAAAGTCCGCTTTGTCGGTCTCGCCGTCTGATAGGACAATGATGTGTTTCCGATTGCTTTTGATCCGTTTCAGCACATTAAAAGCGCTTTCCAGCGCTGGATAGAGGATCGTCCCGCCGCCTTCTTTTATTCGCGACAGGCTGTCCGCGATCCTTTGTCTTTCTTTTGCATTGATTATGGGTACAATCCATTTGAACTGGGAATCAAAGGCAATAATACCGATCCTGTCCGTTGGATTTAACATCTCAATGGAGGAAAAAGCCGCTATTTTTGCCATCTCTAACTTGGTTTTACCGGAATAATCCGTGATCATGCTGGATGATTTATCGATGATAAAAATGATGCATAGTTCGGACAATTTCAGATCCGTGGGGACATCCATATAAACAGGGAGTGCCTTTTCAACGAGTGTCTTTCCATAATATCCCGCCCCGAAGCTCTTTTCTCCGCCGATCATGATCAACCCGCCTCCCAGGTCCTTCACATATTTTTCAATGTTGTCCATGGCCGCAAAGGACATGGACCGGCCTGACACATTATCAAGAATGACGGCATTATATTCGAGGACTTCGTTCAGCGAGCCTGAAAACCCTTCAATAGCTTCAGGCTCTAAATTGAGCCCCTGTAATTTCAAGGCCTCTGCGACCGGGTTGGAGGAATCCTGATTGTCAGACAGATAAAGAATCCGGCTTTTTCTGACGGACTTTGTAAAGGACAGCCCCTCGTTATTCTGAAAAAACCCGTCTCCTGGAAAATTAACAACCGCCCTGTAGAGATGGAGCCCCGGCTCTTCAAGGGTATCAGAAAAGAAAAAGGTATTATTTCCCGATTGGATATGTATGTTTTTACCCGCTAAAAGATTATCGTCTTTAAACAGGATCAACTTCCCTCGGCCCGCCTGTGAACCCATGATATCGATTCTTATTTGAAAGGGTGTTTCGAGCGGTACCAATGGAGGCGTGTCTAACCTTTTTACAAATACCTCATTTTTTCCGAACCATGAAGCAAGGGGAACGGGCATTATTTCCACTCCGAGAGAACCGGCCAGATGGGCCATATCCACTGAATTTCTCAGGTTTTCATTGCCGTCGGTAAAGAGCAGGATCTTGTTCTTTCCCTTTTGAGGAAACTTACCGATAGCCATCTGCAGGGCCTCGGAGATGTTGGTAAGGTTTTTATTCACATCCGATTGGACCGGATTCAACTGGAAATCCTCCTTTAATGGGATTTCCATGGAAGGATGTTTCCCGAAAACAATCAAGCCCGCTGTATCCTGCTTCCCCATATTCCGGATGGAACGGTTTATGAAGTTCTCCGCCTTGGCTCTTTCTTCCTGGGCTATACTCAACGAGGTATCCAGACAGAAAAAAAGATTGACCCGGTCGGAATGGGTCATCATTCTCGGATCGGATAGAATCAACCCCAGGAGAAGGATGAGAAGGGTTCTGAGGCCGCCGATGAGGAGTTTGGATCTGCGGGACCCTTCTTTTCCGAAGGACCTGTATATCATTATCCAGATAACCGGGATGATCAGCCAGATCAAAAGAAAGAGAGGATTGTTCAATTTGACAAACATTTCATATTCCTTAACCGAACTTTAACCATGAATACCATTCCAACAATAAAACCACCAAAAGGACGATGACAAATAAAGACCACAGGGGCTTTGAGAGAGCGACCTCATCCACGTCCCTTCTTCGCCGGGGTTGATCGAGGGTATCCTTAATGAACGGAACCTGAATATCCGATTCCGATTCGTTGACCAGATTTACCGTAAAGTAACGGCGTTTATTCTTTTCGGCCAGGACGTATACGCCTACTTTTTTGGTGTTCGTGTATCGGTATGGATTTCCCGACACCCTGTGCTTCTGCCATTTTTCACCGGGAGCCAGGATCGAAATCATGGAGGTCCCCGGAGAGACATACATATTTAGCGGTTCCCCCGGCCGGGCCGCCATGCCGGATGAGCTCAGCTTGTAGGGAGTGAGCCAGTTGATGATATTGCTCATTAACACCGGAAAAGCGACTCTAAGGGGCAGATCGGAACGATTGATATCAAATCCCGCAAAGACCGCCCGGAGTCCATTTTGTTCGTATGTATACAGCAATCCGGTTTCGGGAGATTCAATCACGGGTTTCATCTGCTTGCCCGGTTTCAGTATGCAAGCCTCCTCTATGACGACACCGTCCAGATCGATGTCCTCCATAAGCGGATCATCCTTATTCCAGTAGAGGGGTCCCGGGAAACCCGTACGTCCGGTCCTTTCAATGGGGATGGACGGGGAATAGGAGTCAATGATAAGGAAATTGCCCTTTTTGGTTGCCGGGAAATCCATGCGGTCGATGATTACGATATCGTGGCGACGGGTCTGCTCATCCCAGGAGGATGGCACGATCTCCTTCATTGAGTTGACCATAACATTGGGATAGGACGCCAGGAGTTTTTCCAGGAAGTAGTTCCCCTTTGACACCAATAAAACCCAGATATCTTCCGACGCGCTGAGGGCTAAATAGGCGCTGTTATCCGTCTGGAAATCGTCTTCAACTTCAAGGACCGCCTTCGCGATCCCGGAGAGAATCCCGTGATAGGGGATGATGAGTAGTTTTTTTTCAAACCCTTCTAATGAGAGACTGTCCTCGTACACGGGGATACGATCGATTGTCAAACGCACGGGGCAGCGGACCCCCGAGGGATTGAAATTTTTTATCTCGATCATCATTTCATAGTGATTGGGGCGATCCGGTTCCTCCCTGAAATCAAATTTCGTGATCCCGATGTTCTTTTCGCCGCCCGAGACCAGCACGGGTACGATCCCGGGGTGGATTTTAAGGAGTCTATCCAGATCGGTTCCCGCACCGTCGGTAATCAGGTAAATGGTATCGTCCCGTTCCGGGTTTACAAAAGAGAGGGCAAAATAGAGGCTCTTTTCCAGATCACCGGGTTCATCGGATGGGGATAAATCCTCGAGGAGAGCTTGCGCCCTACCGGTATCTTCCACATATCCGGTTCGAATCCGGGGCTCCCGGCCCGCCTCTATGAGGAGCACCCTTTGATCACTCCGGCGCCGGTCGACGATATCATGGGCCTTTTCCATTGCCTGTTCGAACCTTGTCTTGGAACCCGATCCTGCCTTCATGCTCGCGCTGGTGTCTATAACCAGTATCATATCCCCCTTATTCTGGCCGAAGGTGGTCCAAACGGGACTTGCCAGGGCAAAAACGGCTAAGATGATGATCAGGATCTGCAGGATGAGCGGCAGGTTTTTTTTTAGTTCCCGAAGGGTAATATTGCGGGTCCTTTCCTTGAAGACCTGCTGCCAGAGGAACAGATTGGTGACTTCCATCTGTCTGGGTTTGGGCCGCAGTTTATGAAGCAAAATAAGGACCGGGATCAGCCCTAAAAAGGCGAGCATGAATGGATTAAGCAGATGCATTGTAGTTTTATCGAAAAATGGTTCCCCTTGTTAAATAATCGATCAAAAAATCTTCAAATGGGATCCCCGTGTCATGAAGGTAAAAATGTATACCATAACTGTGGCAGTAGGTTTGAATCTCCGAGATGAACCTGTTTACCCTTTGTCGATAGAGTTCGAGCAGGCCCTTATCCATAAAGATCTGCTTTCTCTCCCCGGTTTCCATTTCCTTTAACAGAAGATTTCCTCTCCCCGACCAGGAGATCTCTTCATGATCAAGGATCTGAATGAGATGGGTGTCAAAGTTTCTGGATGTTAAGGCCATCAAACCATCCTGAAAACCCTTTTCATCGAGAAGGTCACTGACGACAATGACAATGCCCGGATTTTTACAGATTGAGGCATAATCCGTCAGGCATACGTTGATATCGGTCTTCCCGGCCGGTTCTAGGACACGCAGGAAATCGAGGATCTCGGAATACCTCCTTTTACTGCGCATTGGCGGATTTATCCCTATGATGGAGTCGGAAAAGGCCATCACACCAATTTTATCGAGGTTTGACAGGCACATATAGCTCACGGCCGCGGCAATCTTTTTCGCGTTTATATGTTTGGGCGGCTCCCCCCATCCCATGGACCGGCTCATATCCAGAAGGATATGAACGGTCTGGTTTTCCTCCGCGTGAAAGAGTTTGATGAAAAGCTTATCAAGACGGCCGTATACACTCCAGTCCACGTACCTGAGATCATCCCCCAGGTGATATTTTCTATAATCCAGGAATTCGAGGCCTTCCCCGCTTTGCCACGCCCTGTGCTCCCCCTTTTCAGGGCCCTTCAACCCCTTTTTGGTGGCAATCTTGAGTTTCTCCAATCGTTTCAGAAATTCCTCATCGATAAATGAATTAACCGATTCTGCCATTTATAGTTCTCTGATGATACAAATTCGATCCTGCCGGATACTCCCTTATCTGGAATGAACAGGTTTATAAGAATGAATATCCGAAAACAGAGTGGCCCACAAACTGGAGAAGGCTGTGTCTATCTCTTTAAGCCTATATCTTTTTGAAAATTCCAACGAACATTCCCATGACCAAATATTTGGGGTTTATCCTATAAACGATTGGAATGAATGACTCCCTTTTTAAACCTCAAATATTTGGTCATTAGCTTCAAAGCAGGTAGATATAGGTTTAAAGAGATAGACATAGCCGGATCAAATCCTTTATAGGATCCCACGATTTTATTCACGATCTTACTTTTTCCGGAACACCTTCGATAATCTCGTCAATCAATTCATCTTCATCCAGACCCTCTGCTTCCCCCTTGATATTGAAAACGATTCGATGCCTCAGGGCGGGTTTTGCAATCGTTTTTATATCTTCAATCGCGACATTATACCGGCCATCCAAGAGCGCGAGCACCTTTCCCGCCAGAACCAGACTCTGGACGCCCCTCGGGCTCGCGCCGAACAGCACAAACCGATTGGTCTTGTCAATAGCGAAGGGATTGTCCGGATGGCATGCCAGCACCAGCCGGATCGCATAATCCTTGACATGATTTGCGATAGGAACATGTTTAATGAGCCGCTTCATCTCCTTGACCTCGTCCGCACGGATGATGTGCCGAAGCTCGGGCTGTTCATCCTCCGTGGTCTTATCGATGATCTCTCGCAGTTGATCGTGATCCGGATAGTCTATCTTCAGCTTGAAAAAGAACCTGTCGATCTGAGCCTCCGGCAGGGGATAGGTCCCCTCCATCTCGATCGGATTCTGTGTTGCCATGACCATGAAAGGGGGACTAAGGGAATACTCCGTTCCGAACACGGTGATCCTTTCTTCCTGCATGGCCTCCAAAAGGGCTGACTGGGTCTTGGGACTGGCCCGATTGATCTCATCCGCCAGTATCAACTGCCCGAAGATAGGCCCCTTAAAAAACTCGAAATAACGATTCCCTTTCTCATCCTCTTTGACAATGTTTGTTCCCAAAATATCCGCCGGCATTAAATCGGGCGTAAACTGAATTCGGGAATACCTGAGATCTAATATTTTGCTGAGGGATTTCACGATCATTGTTTTTCCAAGCCCCGGGACCCCTTCAATGAGCGCATGGCCGCCACAGAGCAGGCATATGAATAAATGCTTGATCAACAATTCTTGCCCGACGATGGCCTTTGACATTTCATCAAGGATTCGATCAAAGCTCATCCTGATCGAATCCGCTCTTTCTTTTTCCATGTTCACTGGTTTTCCGCATCCTTTCTCAAGTTTATCGATAGAAAATAGTTTTTAATATATTCCCGGTAATTCAAGGGGATATCTTCCTTTGTCAGAACACTTTCGATCTCCTTCCGATAGGATCGGATCACATCCTCTTTCTTCATCCTGGCTTTCCCTAACGTCGTCAGGGAGCGGATGCGCAGGGCGTGATCTTCAACCGACGATGGGGTCATTTTATCCTGCAGGGTCTGTCCGCTTGCCTTTTCGATATCATGGGGAGATTTCCCTTTTTCGTCCGATTTTCCGCGTCCGGCCGTGGATGAGGAACCTTGCTCTGAAGCATCACCGCGTTCTTTTTCAGGCTCTCTTCCCCTTTCTTTTTCACCCTGGGCTGTCCCTGTGGATTCGGTTTGCCGGCTTCCCTCCCTTTGAGAGATCCTGTCCCCTTCTTTTCCCTTATCCTCTCCAGGAGATTTTCGCTCACCGCCCTGCCCATCCATTTCCCCGGACAGCCCTTCATCCCTACCCTGCGGCGGTGTGTTTAATCGGTTTTCCGATGATATATCCATGTCAATGTGATTGAGGACCTGCTTGAGAAGATCTTCAAGATTTTCATATTCCTTCAGAATAACAAGGCTATCCCGGACGGTACCGGGAATTTTATCGTCAAACATTCTTCCCAGCACCTCTTCTAATTTTTTGGAATTATAAAGAGCCAACTTCTTGATTTCCTGCATTTTCGGGATAGGAACCTCTTCGATATTCTCCGTCTCAATTGTTGAAGCAAGCCCCCGGGAAAGAGCCGTTTTTTCGCTCTGGATCTCCTTTAGGGCACTGCTCACGGATGAAGAGATCTTTTCCCGGCTCACATCCCGATCTTCAAGCCTTTTCGAGATATCTTCCATCTGGTCACGAAGTTTATGGCTCCCTATCTGCTCCTTCCTTTCTTTGACGGCTGATCTATCCGGTGTGTAATCCTTAAGGAGCCTGCGAACCTCTTCCAGTGTGGCCGGACCCATCCGGTCCCGGCTTGGCAAGGCGGCCAGATGACCTGCAAAAAGGATGAAGACATTTACCAGGACCAGTAGCGCGATCAACAGATGAATAGGGGAAAACTTAAAGGGAAATAGCTCCTTTTTATCGATTGACCGGAGCCTGTCTCCCGCATCGGTAATCAAAAGATCTGCAAATGGAGTCTTCTTGGCGGTGAGCCAGTATTCGTAGGCCGTGCAGATTCTGTCTTTGAGTTTAAGACGGCCATCCATATCGATCAGTACATCGATAAACCTTTTTTTTCGAAAAAGGATATACACAAAAGCCAGTACCAATGAAAATCCGATAATGATTCCATAGATAAACGGGGCTCCGGAAAACAAAAGGATTTCCCACTTGGCCAGACCAGCGATGACGGCGTGGATTATCAGAAAGATCACCGATGCAACCAGAATGGTGGTTGTTATCAGGTTCATTCGAAAAAGCCGCTTCAGGTATGATATTTCTTCGAGAAATACGTTCAATGAAATCCTCCTTTTACCCCTTTTCCGCTACTCCCTATCTCCCGGTGTGAGTTTTGCGCTTTTCATATTTGTAATGATTTGTCAAGCTCCCGAATGGATGCCTGATCCACCATCAAGATTTCATCTCCCCCTCAAGCCGGGATTTTTTCCATTTCACACCTGCGGGTGCCCAGGGTCAACCAAAATCCAGGATCATTCCTGCCGATGTAGGAATTTGCTGGTGGATCAGGACGTTATCTCCTTTTTCGGTAGCTTCTCAATAAGTCCGGGCAAACATAACTGGATTCCGGCCTACGCTGGAATGACATTGCCAGTAAGATGTTGTATTCCTGCGAAAGCAGGAATCCAGGGATTTTCCAGAATGTTGCTTTATTTAAATATGCCCGGATTTATTGAGAAGTTACCTTTTTCGTGCGTTTTATGTGCCAGGTCACAAGAAAAAAATTAATCAGAATAAAAAAAAGATTCCCCGTGATCACAAGGGTCTCGAATGAAGAATAAGAATCCATGAAAACCGGCCTTAGGCCCTCAACGGAGTTATTTAATTTATAAAGAAGGATGATCGGATTGATCCCGGGCCAGAATAACATGGAGATGAAAATCAAAAAGAGGGAGAGTATGATCCCCGTTAAATAGCCCACGACGTTCCAACGGCCCCAGATAAGATAGGTGGCGAATCCTATCAATCGACACAGGAGAGATGTGCTGAATATGATCCAGAGGGCCAAAAGCAGATCAATCAGGGAGATCCCGGATAGGGAAGCGGAGAGGATCAGTATCGGCAGAAAGGGAAATATCAGGAACAGGGAATGGATCAGGAACTCCGGGAGCCCGTAAGTTATAAAACTCCTTGTTTTTTCCGAAGGGGACGTGTCTTTGCCCATCTCGATGAGATAATTTTTTTTAATCAGTTCGCCCCTGCCGCAGTGAAGATTGATGTAGGCCAGCAGGACAAGAGAAACCGCGGTTATCTGAAAGAAATGGAGGGGGATACTGTTCAAGGCAATTAAATGGAGCGCGGGCTTGCGGGGCCACAGCAATAACGCCAGCACTCCGGCAATCATCACAATACCGGAGGCTCCGAAAAGAATGCGCGGTAAAAAGAACGGCGCTAATGATTTTTCGGATTCATCCGATAAATAATCCAGGCTCATGATACACTCCTCAAGGGGATCTCCACATGGATCAGGGTCACTCCTTCGCCGGTGATACCCTTTTCCTTGAATTCCGGATCTATAATACCGGACCGGATCCACCCGATCATCTGTATATTTTTTAAGTCCTCCTTGCTCCCGGCACGAATGTTCGAGGATATATCCTTTCCAAGGCTGTTCTGCAATCCTCTTAAAAAACCGGGGGACCCGTCCCTCCTTTCCCTCCCGGCATATAAATCCTCATGAATCCCGTCAAACCTGTTCCGTCGGTCGATGTCTTTTCTCGGGATATTCAGTACCCGGTGCTCATTCCGCCTAATATCATTCAATTCTATAAAACGCTCATCAAAATAGATTAAGCAGTCCACAATCTCAAAGCGCGACCTGTTCTCGATGATGAGGTTCAGATCCCGCTCATTCCAGGTAGCCGTCCCGCGCACAGGAAATTCCATTCGGGTTTCAATGGAAAAGAAATTGTGAGACCATTTTTTTATTTTTCCCTTGATATGCGGACCAGATTCAGTTTCGACCAGTTCGTAGTAATTTGGAACAAGGGCGCCCGAGGTCCCGGACAGTTGATGGGTCACGGGCCAGGAACCGCCGAACCCCAGATCGTATGTCGCCCCCCTCATGGAATACAATCCAAGGAGGTATTTACCTGTTGCGTCTGAGGTTCCGCCGTCGATGTTCAACTGAAGGAAGCTGTTATAGGACAAGGGCCTCTTTGCCTCCAGATGGAAAAAGATGACATAACTTAACAGGGAAAAAAAAGCTATTACCGAAAGCAGGCACAGGGTATTTCGCAGGCGTTTTTTGCGGTGCTTCCCGAGCCTTTGATATAAAAAACCCGTGAGTAAGAGATAGACGGCCATAAACACAAGGGACAGGGTAAAACCTGGATAGGCGATTTTCGCGCTGGACAGCAAGGAATCCATGATTTTCTGTTCTGTCAGATCAATCCCCCTCTCTGAAGACCGGGGGCGCAATGATAATATTTTCCTCCAGAATTCCTTCCGGTTATCCCATCGGCTGAAAGGGGCAGTCCGGATATCAAAGGATAAAAAGATAATGCTGCCGGCCCCGATCTTTTTCCGGGAGATAACAGGGATGTCCCTTTCCTGGACAATGATGTCCGAATCTTCAATTTCTGCCTTTAATATGAAAAAAGGAGCCGGACCGGCCAACTCCTGACCGCTGAAGCTCTCGAGAGATTTTAACCCAAGGGTTAGACCCTGCCCTAATATCTTCATGGGCATCAATCTCTGCAGCCGCTTCTCCAGCAACGGGCCGTAATTGATTTCGCCTGAGAAAATCAGGAAACCTCCCCGTTCTATCCACTGTTTCAGGGAACGGTATTGGGGCTCCCGTAACCCCTGAACCTCTTTGGGATTCAGGATAAGTATCCCGGCCCCTTCATAGCCATACCAGTCTTCCGGCAGGTCCCTGCCCGAAACCCGGACAGGCAACAGTTCTTCGGGGAACACGGACAGGAAATCCGGTGTAATCATGGAATCCGCGATCACGGCCAGGCTTTTCTCGGTGGAGTAGGGCCGGAGTATTATAGACTCTGTCAGAATGATCCGGGGGCCCTTTCTGAATCGAATCACCATATCATGGATCACCGTCCGGATTAAGACCGTAAAGGAACAGAGTTTTTTTGAACGATAGGGTAGTTCGACGTCCCTTGAATAGGTTGTCCTGTAGACATCCCTTCGATATTCGCTTCCTGTCGTGACAACAACTTCCAATGTGCCCTTCGTGGTCTGCCCCCTGTTCTCCAATTGGATTGTCAGGGGAGTCCAGGTCCCCATTTTAAATCTTCCGTCAAAACCGAGATTGTATTCCATCTTTAAAGGTGCGGGATAGGCATAAATCGGTAACGAAAACAGAATCATCCCCGCTATAAAAAGTGTTCTGATCATGAAGAATTTGAAGACTCCCTTTATCCGGGTTCCACTCACGTTTAAGTCGCGCTCCATCTATCAGGTCATTTCCGGGCTGAACGAATCCTGCAGGAGTTCGGCCACGGAACTGGTTTCCATTATAACCATATTTCCTCTTTAAACAAGATATCCCCTTTGACCAAAATCCATCATGAAACTCATATATTGGCGGTAGTGGCCATGGAATTTAATTCACCCCGGGCCCCATCAAGGTTAAAAGGCTTCAGGTTTCAGTGTTCAGGATTGTTTATCTAGGTCCACTGACCTTTGTGGACAGCACTTTACCTTACGCCCTACGTCCTGTGCCTTGTGCCTCATTTATATGCCCCAGGTTGAGCTTGCGAAATCCCGCCGTCTATGCGCGGGAGAGGAGCGATCGAAGG
>CAYTUL010000003.1:0-27214 GCA_964441135.1 uncultured Desulfobacteraceae bacterium
CTTGCACATAAACGAGTTCGTCTCTTCAAAGAGATCCCCGCAGACCATTGAGTAATTGGATGCAATATCCTAACCGGATGATACTGGGATCCGGCAATCATTCATCAAAACATAATAATCGGGAAAGGAGAGAAAAGATGGAAAAGAGAAAAAAAAGATTATTTATAATCGGAATAGTCGGGGTCATCGTGCTACTGTCCGGTTACGGGCTTTTTTCGGCATGGGGAACCGGCGAAGGATTTGGACGGAGCTTTCGTCACGGATTTCACGGGAAGGGATTTCATCCGGGTTTTCATAGGGGAGATTTCGCGGAATTTCTCCTGTGGCGGATGGATAAAGGGGTCAAGGAGCTCGGCCTCTCGGAGACACAACGGGAAAAATACGACGAAATGAAATCGCTCATGGAGAAACACCTTGCTGACGGACTCAGGGACCACGAAAGATGGAAAGAGGAATTGCATTCCGAGATCAGTAAGCAAGACCCCGATGTGAGGTTATTAACGGGGTCCATAAAGAAAAAGATCAATGAGATATCCGGTTTCATGGGAGAGGCACTGGACCTGTTTGCGGATTTTTATGAATCACTCGATAACAGTCAAAGGGATAAAATCCTTACCCCCATTAGGGAAAGGATGCAATATCACGAATTATAATTTTTTATTCGAAAGCAGGCGCGCGGCGTTCTCCCCCTCGATTTTCCGGGCTGATTCGGGAGAGAGTCCGATGCTTTCAATATCTTGGATAGTCCGTCCCGGTTTTATCAGGGGATAATCGGAACCGAAAAGAAGCTTTTCAAAACCCATGATTTCTCCTGCTATCCTGTATATATCAGGGTCATAGAGATAGGGAGACGCCGCCGTGTCGAACCAGACATTCTTCAGGACCTCCTTGACTTCCTTTTTCATCAGGCCGTAAAAAAAGATACCACCCCCCCAGTGGGCAAGGACGATCCTGTTGTCAGAATATCTCCTGATGAGCTTGTAGAGCTCACCGAGGGTCATGGGCTGTTTTCCCGGGTAGAGATGCCCCACAGGTTCGTTGGTATGGAGAAGGACCGGAGCTCCATGCCGCGAGCATATCTCCATAATATCCTTCAATGCCCCGATGATGTCATCGGAGAATCCCCGATCATATACCGCGAGCTCACCCACACCTGAGAGCCCGGCCCCGAAACATCTTTCCGTTTCTTTGGGTGCCTCCGGTGATGCGATATCAAAGCAGCAGAAGCCGGTCAACCTGTCAGGATGCCGCTGTATCGACTCGATGATATAGTCGTTGTGCCGCCTGAAATGATCCGCACTCCGCCATGGGAATCCGAAGACCACGGACCTGTCAATGCCTTCCATGTCCATATTCGTAAGAAGCTCTTTTCGCCCGGCCATTCTGGATTCCAGTGAGCCATAGAGCCTCTTGAATTCCGGTTCCTCTGAGAAAAAGGACTTTCTCTCATCCCTGAAAAAGGACGGGAATATATGGGTATGAAAGTCGATAATCATTAGATGATTTTTTTCAAGGACCCTTCCACGGCCCCGGGTCTGAAGCCAACATGCACGTCGACGATCCTGCCTTCCCTGTTTATGATAAACATGGTCGGAATGGAGATATCGCTATCCCCGAAATAATCCCGGACCACTTTCCGGCTTGCCCTTAATATGGGGTAATTCATCTTGAAATACCTTTTAAATTCCGCCAGATATCGATTATTTACCTGCCGGGGATCATCCATGGAAATCCCTAAGATTACCAGTCCCTTGTCCCTGTATTTATCCTGAATATCGACCAATTCCGGGATGGAGTTGCGGCAGGGAGGGCACCAGGTCGCCCAGAAATCCAGCAGCACGGGGTTTCCCCTGTGTTCACTGAGGGAGACGTTTTTACCGGAAAGATCCTGTAGGGTGAACTCCGGCGCTTCCCGTGTTATATCGGCTTTTTTATTACACCCGAAAAATAACAGAAACAGAATCAGAGGGGCGAATAAAAATCCTTTTCGCGTAAAAATATCAGACATCAAAACTCCCTTGTAATTAATAAGGTTTTTCTATTTAACGTATTGGGTTATAATGTGGCAAGAAAATTCAGGAGAATGAATATGAATAAAAGATATTCCATGGCCGTGGCCCTATGTATGGGGATCCTTATCCTCTCGCAAACACCGCTCCTTCGAGCAGAAGGAAGCAGCGGAGATTCACTGAGAACCCGCCCTCCGGCGGCTGCCGGTTCCTTTTATCCGGATTCTGAGGCCCAACTGAGAAAAATGGTTACAGCTTTGTTAAACGCCGTGCCGGCCATTGAACCAGAGGGTGAAATACTTGCCGCCATGGCACCTCATGCCGGATATGTCTTCTCAGGCGGTGTTGCGGCCTATACCCATAAGCTTTTATCCGGCGTGGACTTTGATACCCTCGTAATCATAGGTCATGACTCATACCAAAACGCCGTTGCCTTTACCTGCCCCGTGGACTATTTTCAGACCCCCTTAGGAAAGGTGCCCGTTGACAGGGAAATGATAGAGAAAATGCATAAATTCAACATCGGCATCCGGGATTACTATTCGATTCACGCCCGTGAGCATACCGTTGAGGTGCAACTGCCCTTCCTGCAGGTCCTAGGCAGGAAATGTAAAATAGTCCCGATTATCTTCGGAAATCCTACGCCGGAAAACTGCAGGATACTTTCGGACGCGATTGTCAGCGCCGGGAAAGGGAAAAGGGTCTTTGTGCTGGCAAGCACGGATATGTCCCATTATCCTCCCTACGATTTCGCGACAAAGATCGATACCTCCACGCTGGATATCCTTAAGACCCTCGACGTGAAGGGTCTGTTCACCCATCTGACCGATAATAGGCTCCTGGGAGCCGTCCCAAACCTGAAAACGGCCATGTGTGCAAGAGGTGGCGTGGGGACGGCGATTCTCTTTGCGAAGGGCAGGGGCGCGGACCATGTTCAAGTCCTGCGTTACGCCAATTCGGGGGACGCCTCCGTCGGGGACAGGCGTCAGGTTGTCGGTTATTCCTCCGTCTTATTCCTGAGGAGATAATTAGTGCTCATCCATAAACGCACGTTTTTGGATTCGCGCGGTCAGCAATCAGCTTTAAGCTATCAGCAAAACACATGAATAACAAAGATTTGGCTGACTGCTGATCGCTGAAGGCTGAAATCTCCATCCAGAAATGGACTGTTTCTGGATAGACACTGATTATAAAAATAGAGGAATCAGGGTTTGACGGAATCCTTCTCAATCACCCAGGTAAATTGATCAACACCCTTTAATCTCCTGTAGGGTATTCCCTCTCTTATAGAGGGGGCGACTAATGAGACATCGTTAATCGCGCAGCCCGCAAGCGCATCGATCCCCCAGTCAAAGAGACATCCCGCGAAGGGTGTGCTCGGACCGAGCATTATGGTGAAGGCCTCCCTGGGAATCAGATTCAGGATATGTGTACATGTGCCGTTCAGGAGGGTCGTTGCCGTCAGGGCGACCACTTCCGCCCTCGGGAGCACCTTATCGGCCTCCCCTGCGTCGAGATCTCCCGGTCTCGGACGTTTCTCTAATACCCACATATTCCTGAACTCCGTTTTCATTTTTTCAATAAAGGGGAAATGGCCGATGAAAGCGACATTTTTGCCCTTCCCGTATTTCCGGATAAGTGCCTGGGCCTTGACCGCGGAGGCCCCGGACGGAACCGACAGCAGGGAATTGACGGCCGCCATGGCAAAGGAGACGGCATCGGTATCCTGTTGTGAAGGCTGGAGCAATCCTTGCGCGATTTCCTTGACGGACCCGCTGAATCCCGATAATTCTTCATTATCCGCCGGGTCCCGGCGGTTGATCCTTGCGCATAGCCCGGCGTGTTCGCCGATTACCATGATGTGGTGCCTGCCGGCGACGATATCCCTTACCGGGGTGTCCGGTATTTTTCCCACCTCAAGGATAATATCCCTGAGAAGCCTTTCCTGATCGATTGTCCTATCGATGGATGATTCTGTCATGATCATTCCTAAATCAGAGCATCTGATAAGGATCCACGTCGATGATCATCCTTACCCCGCTTTTTTTCAAAATATTTCTCGAAAAACCCTCCACCTCCTTCAGTAGATAGTGGAGCAGGCCCGTCTCTTTGCATTTAACAAGGAACTGCCATCGATGTTTTCCCTTTAATTTGGACAGAGGGGCCTCCGCCGGGCCCAGTAGCTGGATCTCTTTTCCCCTCTTGGGCCATCTTTTCAATAGGGCCTTTGTCCCGTCACCTATTCGTTTCGCTGTTTCCCCGGTCGCTTTCCGGTCATTCCCCTGGAATCGGATGTTTGCCAGGTAGGAAAAGGGGGGATATCCCAGTTGCTCCCGCAGTTCCTTTTCTTTTCTGAAAAATGTTTCATAATCATGATTGGTCGCGGTCACAATCGCGTAATGGCCCGGGTTATAGGTCTGTATGATCACATTGCCTCGCTGGTCTCCGCGACCCGACCTGCCTGCCACCTGGGACAGGATCTGGAATGTCCTTTCTCCCGCCCTGAAATCCGGAAATCCCAGGGACAGATCGGCGGCTATTACACCCACGAGTGTCACATTGGGAAAATCATACCCCTTTGTAATCATCTGGGTCCCTACGAGTATATCTATCTTGTTTTCACTAAACTGTTTTATAATATTGTAGGACTGTCCCTTCCTACGTGTACTGTCCCGGTCCATCCTGGAGATGCGTGCATCAGGGAATATCCCGGCCAGCTCCCTCTCTAACCTTTCCGTTCCGAATCCATAGGCCTTCATCCCTTCGTGTCCGCAGGATGGGCATATGCCTTTCGGTCGGGATCTGAAACCACAATAATGGCAGACAAGGATATTCCGATCAAGATGATAGGTCAGCGTCAGATCGCAGTTCCGGCATCTTACGGACTCCCCGCAGGAGCGACAGAGATAAAACCGGCTAAAGCCTCTTCTGTTAAGAAACAGGATGGCCTGTTTGCCATCTTTCAGGTTCCGTTCAAGGGCCTTTTTCAGGGTTGTACTGAGTATTTCATCCTTTTTTCCGCTTCCGGAATCCATTTTCATATCTAGTATTTCCATATCCGGCTGCGGCCTCTTCTCAATTCGATCGGGCATGGAAAGGAGACGGTACCTTCCCGTGACACAATTCTGGTAAGACTGAACCGAGGGGGTTCCCGCTCCGAGGATGACGACAGCCTTCTCCATCTTTCCCCTCACCACGGCCGCATCCCTTGCCTGATACCGGGGCCCCTCTTCCTGTTTATAGGAGAAGTCATACTCTTCATCCACAATTATCAGGCCCAGCCTGGGAAGAGGGGCGAACAGGGCCGACCGGGCTCCTATGACAAGATCTACCTCCCCCCTCAGCATTCGCATCCACTGGTCATACCTCTCCCCTTGAGAAAGCGCGCTGTGAAAAATTGCGACCCTGTCGCCAAGGCGCGACCTGAAGATTCCTTCTATGTAAACGGCAAGTGCTATTTCCGGTACCATCAAAATGGCATTCCTGTCCAGTTCGATCGCCTGTTTAACGGCACTGTAGTAGACCTCCGTCTTACCGCTTCCTGTCACGCCATGGAGGAGAAAAGTGGAAAATGTCCCTTTTTCCAGGCGTTCCCGAATATTCTGAAGGGCCTCTTCCTGCTGATCGTAAAGACAGGAAGGTTCGGGGGAAGGTATCAGGATTTTTCCTGCCGGACCCCTGAACAGAGTCGCGCTGTAACTCTCCATAATCCCGGCTTTTATCCATTTATCAACCAGGTATCGTCCGTTTTTAAACCTGGATGAAATCTCCTTCAAAGGGAGACCTTCCGGTATCGATAGGGCATGGAGGAATTCTCCTTCGTTTTGGGCCTTCAGGGATGCTTGATCCTTTGACAGGAGCCCTTCGATATCCACACCTTGTTTCATTCGAATGAATTTTCTTTTTAGTGGGCCTACCGGCTTCCTCGTTTTGCGGGTCTCTATATCAACCCACCCCTTTTCTTGTAATGGATAAAATTTGCTGAGAGGAGCGGGAAGGCGCTTGCCCGGATGTTCCTTTACCCATGAAAGGAGTATTTTTTCATCCGGAGAGATATCGAAGGAATTTAAGGCTTCAAGTCCTTCAACGGTAAGCCGTCCTGATTGAAAAGGCGTGACATTCAGACCCGTCGGCAGGGCGGACTGTATCAGGCGGCCCAGAGGATATAGATAGTAATCAGCCATCCATTCCAGGAAGGGGACAAGGTTCCGGTGAAAAAGGGGCTCCGGATCCAGGATATCCAGGATATCCCTAATCCCTTCGTCTCTCTGAAGGATATTGGTCTCTCTTTCAAGGACATACCCGATGACCCTTTGATTTCGGAAAGGGACCAGGGCCCTGCATCCTGTTTTCGTCATGGGGAGGAGTTCTTCGGGGGCCGAGTAGGAGAAAGTCTCCCTGACGGGCAGTATTATTGCGATTCTGAAATTATTCCTTGTCGTCTCATTCAACGGAAGGGACCTGTGTGCCAGATAGTCTACTGATATTTCTCTTCAAATGCCTTGATAATATTTCTGAGTCGTTCCTCTTCAGTTTTTGACGGGCCTCCCTCCGGGGGCTGATCCGGGCCGGGTTGCGTTTCGAAGGGCCGGAGCATAGATGAACCTGCCTGGGCATTGGGCTGAAAGCTTAGAATGGTATACTGCTCTCTGATTCCACTCCCTGTGGAATAGGTGATATCAAAGGGATACCACTCCTTATCCTGTTTTCTATAATCCCGGAAACGAACCGTCACAATATCCTCCGGTGTATCCCCTGACGGCAGGTATACTAAGAGCAAGGGGAGAAATCTCTCCTTTTCGATGAGCAGCTTCGGTTTATCCGGATCCTTTTCACCTATCCTGTAAGCGATGACGCCGTCAATCCGGGTAAGGGCGACGATATCGAGGCGGATGCCCATGATGGTCAGGAGACGCTCAATCCTGTCTGCCGGGTTGGCCATCAATAGCTGCCTGTAGGATAAATCGGGCTGGGTCTGCCTTTCTACCCTTTGATCCAGGATCTTTAGGTTAAATAGATCGGGTGATTTTGTCAGGACCTGCTCCATAAAGACCCGTTCTTGGTCCTTATCGATCCGAAGGGTGGATTGGGTGACAACAAGTGTTTTGAGTGCCGAAAAATTTCTTGTCATAAAATCAATGAGTTGCTCGGCAGGCATAATATATCCAAGGCATCTGTCCCCCCGGCCGAGTATCATGGAGATAAGAAGTCCCAATAGAAAGATCATTGATCGTAATTTCACGCATTTTATCGTCATCATCTTACTTCCCCGTTGATTCCTTCATCAGGCCGATTATGGCCTCTCTCGACCTTGAGATTAATTTCTTAATGTCCTTTTTCGAATATTCTTTTACAGGAATGGATCTGCCTATCTTCATCATGATGGTCCCCTTATTGATCCTCAGGCTTCCCTTGGGGACGATTTTTCTGCTACCTATGATGGCCACCGGAACGATATCGCAGCCTGATTTAAGGGCTAAGTGAAATCCACCCTGTTTAAACTGCTGAACATGACCGTCTTCGCTCCGGGTACCCTCAGGGAATATAAGAACGGAAGCCCCGTTGTGAATCTTCTCCGCGGCCCTGGTTAGACTTTTTGCCGCTTTTCTGATATCGGAGCGATCAATACTGATATAGCCTGCTTTATCCATAGCAACACCAAGAAGCGGTATCTTCATCAATTCCTTTTTTAAAAGAAACTTGAAATCGGCCGGAAGACCGGCAAGGAGCGTGAAGATGTCAAAATAGCTCTGGTGGTTTGAAATATAGATATGCGGCGAATCTTTTACAATGTTTTTTAAGCCCTTAACCCTGACCTTGACACCGCACACAAAAAGCACGGTTTTCGCCCAGGGGACCGAGGCATAGCGATGGATCAGGCTTCCGTCTCTGTCAATGATAGAGAGAAGGAGTCCCCAGAGGCACAGGATTATCGAGTATATGGCAATAAAGGCGTTCAGTGATAAGAACCGGATCATTATTCGAAAACAGGGCTCCTTGTTTTATACATCGAATAAAACCCAAATAATAATTGTTGACATATAAATATCTTTATACCATAATAAGGCATAATTGAAATATAATTAAATAATATTGCTAACATGGAGAAACCTATGTCATTCTATATTGTCTGTCAGAAAAAAAGAAATAATCCTCGCATGGACATTCGTATCTGTCAAAAAAAATGCGATCTCAAAGATAGCTGCACGGAATACCTTGCTTATCAGAGACCCACGATTCAGGACAATGACCTCCCCTTAAACAGTGAATCCCGGTCCATTCCCATGGAATTAGCCTGAAATATTCGCAATACCCCGTTACTCCCCGTTTTTCCGGATCCCGGCTTGTATAGAGTTGAGATGTTGCCCGCACCGGGCATAAACAACGAGTGTCAATTCCTACAGGTGCATCTTCTTCATATCTTTCATGATCCTTGTTTGACGTTCTATAACATAGCGATTGGGGTTTTTGGGGGACCACTTATGAGGACTGGGAAGTACAGCGGCCATTCGGGCCGCCTGGGAGGGAGAGATCTCGGCCGAGCTTATCTGAAAATACTTTTGGGAGGCGGCTTCCGCCCCCATGACACCCGGGCCCCAGTCGACTACATTCAGATAGATCTCAAGTATCCTCACCTTGTTTAGAAAAAGCTCAAGAAGTACTGTATAATAGGCCTCCGTGATCTTTCTCAGCAGACTCCTTCCCGGCCAAAGGAACAGGGTTCTTGAAACCTGCATTGTGATGGTGCTTGCGCCTCTCACCCTTCCTTCGGAAAGGATATCCCTGATGGCCAGGTTCAACTCAATAAAATCGAATCCATGATGGGACATGAATCGCTGGTCTTCTCCGGCCAAAACGGCCTTGACCAGCCAGGGCGAAATATCCTTCAGGTCGCGCCATTGGTATTGAGGTCTTAAGCGCGGCTTTGAAAAGACCTTGTTCTTAAACCATCCGTAAGCCATACTCGCTGTCAGCGGAGGATTGAAAAATCTTAAGAGAGCTACCTGAACGATGGTCAAGAGTATCACGGCCAGGAGCAGTTTAAGGAAAAAACGAAGGCTCCATTTTAATAATTTCCTCAGTAAATCGGGCTTTTTGGGTCGTGCCAATTTTTAATATCCGCTCTTGGACTTTATTTTTTCCCAGGCCCTGTCCATCTCTTCGGGAGTGGCCTTACTCATTTCTACACCGGCCGCCTTCAACTCCTCTTCCATTTCGGAAAATCGTCTTATGAATTTCTGATTGGCCTCCCTCACAAGATGTTCGGCGTTCAATTCCCAGTGTCGCGCCAGATTCACCAGGCTGAACAGGAGATCGCCCACCTCTTCCCCTACCCCCTCTTCATTCCCTGAAGACAGGACAGAAGCGAGTTCATCGAACTCCTCTTTGACTTTTTCCCAGACCTCCGCTTTCCCTGACCAGTCAAGACCCGCCTTTGCCGCCCTGTCACTCAATCTATGTGCCCTTAACAAGGCGGGAAGATTTAAGGGAACGTCCTGGAGCGCGGATGAAGCGGTTCTATTCCCGCCTTTTTCTTCCTTCTTTATCCGCTCCCAGTTATAGGATACTTCGGAGGGACCGTTTACCCTCGCGTTGCCGAAGACGTGAGGGTGACGCTTTATCATTTTTTCGGCTATTCTCTCCATTACGTCCGTTAAATCAAATTCCCCTCTTTCCTCCGCGAGCCTGACTAAAAAGATAATCTGAAAAAGAAGATCCCCCAGCTCCTCGCATACATCGGCAGGGGATCCCTTTTCAATGGCGTCGAGGACCTCATAGGCCTCTTCAATCAGATACATTTTTATGGTAGAGTCCGTCTGCAGGATATCCCAGGGACAGCCTTCAGGTCCACGCAGCCTCGATACAAGCTCGGAGAGGGAGGATATCGCATCAGACAACCTGTCTTTACTCATGTTTTTTCCCCGCATCCTTGATCTTTTCGGATACAATCTCGCCCAATATGTTTCTTCCCCCGGCCATCCTCTTTTTCCATTTCCGGTAGTGGTCGGGAGATATCATGCTGATCATGGACTGGTAGGATTTAATAATCCACGGCGCCAGCTTCGAGCCCGCGATCAGGGGTGTTTTAGCGGGAATAAAAAAAGTCAACATAACCATGACCAGGTAGATTATGATCACTCCCTTTACGATGGCGAAACCTGCGCCGATGAGCCTGTCCGCCCATCCCAACAGGGCTTTTTTAAATAGGAGTTTGATTATCCAGCCGATAATATTACATGAAATAAGAATAAAGGAAAAAAGAACAGCAAAACTGATTAACGGCAGATAATCGGTAAAGGGTAGATAAGGACTCAGGAGTCCGGTCATTTTCGGTTGAAAAAGGACACCTAACCAGATCCCCAGGATAACCCCTGACAGCGATGAAACCTCCCGGATAAAACCCCTGAGAGCCCCCTTCAGGATCAGGTAGATCATCGTGATAATTATAATGTAATCAAGCAGATTCATAGACATTTCTTTATCAGAGCTCTGAAGAGTTCGTCAAGACGAATAATGTAACCTTTCATATTTACCATTGTCCAAATTTCTGAAACATGATATTATTTATGATTAAAAAAATCCAAATCATTATCCAAGGGTAACGGTTGTTCTTCATCCCTCAGGGTGCGTTGTGTCAGGGTTGGACATACCACTATTGTGAATTTCAGGAGAATGTTATCATGATGAGTGAAAAAGAGAAGATTGATCTAATTACTCAGATCAGTCTTGATATCAACGAGGTGAAAGACATTGATCTCCTCCTTGAAAGAATTCTGACCAATGTCCGGAAATTTTTTAACGCCGATGCCGGTTCCATATACCTGAAAGAGGGGGATGCCCTGAAATTCAGCTATTCTCAGAATGAAACCCTCCAGAAAAGACTGCCTGCGGGAAAGAAGCTCATCTACAATACCTTTTCCGTTCCGATAAACAATATGTCAATCGCCGGATACGTTGCAAAAAATCGTCAGACCATTGCTATCCCTGATGTCTATCTCCTGAACGGCTCGGTCCCTTACACCTTTGATTCCCATTTCGATCAAATCACCGATTACCGGTCCAGTTCGATGCTTACCGTGCCCATCACCAATCAGCGTGAAGACGTTCTCGGAGTAATGCAGGTTATAAACGCCCAGGACGATGAAGGAAATATAATCCCCTTTTCCGCTTCGGACGAACCCCTCATCAAACATTTCGCGACAAGCGCCGGCCTCGCCGTGGAACGAGCCAAGACGACGCGTAACATCATTTTGAGGATGATCAGCATGGCGGAGATGCGCGATCCGAAGGAGACCGGGGCCCACGTCAACCGCGTGGGGGCCTATTCCGTGGAGATCTATGAGGAATGGGCAAGGGAAAAGGGGTTTCCTCTGGAGGACGTAGATAGACAGAAAGATGTGTTGAGAATGGCGGCGATGCTCCATGACGTGGGCAAGGTGGCCATTAGCGACCTGATTCTCAAGAAACCTTCAAGGTTGACCATCGACGAGTATGAAATCATGAAAACCCACACCTACCTGGGTGCCCGGCTCTTCCGGGACATGCAGTCCGACTTTGATGAAATGGCCCTTGAGGTGGCACTGAACCATCATGAGAAATGGGATGGGACAGGATACCCCGGTCATATTGACCCCTTGTCTGATTTGTCCCTGACCAATCTTGAGGGGGACCCCGTTCAGGTGGAACCGAAAAAAGAAGAAGAGATCCCCCTTTTCGGAAGAATAGTCGCCGTTGCCGATGTATACGATGCCCTCTGCTCCCGCAGGTCCTATAAGGAGCCCTGGGACGAAGAAAGGGCCCTGCATGAAATGCACATTTCTTCTGGCAACCATTTCGATCCCGCGATTGTAGACGCGTTTTTCGGATGCCTGGATATGCTCAAGTCCATCGCGAAACGTTACCCTGACGAGGATTGATTTCAGACCCTGCGCCGTACCGGATTTTAGCTGTTTTCCCCAATATCTGTGCTTATTGTGGCACTATATTTGCATATTATCTATCCGTATTCCTGGGAATAAGCTCCGCAATTGGAATAATAGACTAACGCGTGTAGAGTTTCCGAACCGTAAAATCAGGATTTCACGATGAATGAAAATATCCTTTTAATCAGCGAAAAAAAAGAAGACTACATCCTGTTTAACGAGATCCTCGAATCTCAACAATTTCGCATCACTCATAGCCCTCTCGATGACAATATCGATCGAAAGATCCTCAATAACGGTTTCCCTCTGATCATTGCCGATTACGATCTTATCCGCGATAAAGCCGAACTCTTTTATGAAATCCAGAAAGGCAGATCCAAGGCCTGCCTTATCTTTTACGGGGACAGTTTCGGCGCGGAAGAAGTGAATCAGATCCTTCAAAAAGGGGTGTATACGATTATCCCTCGCCCCTTCTTAGCGGAGCGGATTCACGACGCGATCCGGAGCGGCTTGGAAAACAGGAAGGCCTTTATTGAAATATTAGGCATGATGGACGAGCTAAAGGAAGTAAACGCGAAATTGGAAAAAGAGAAGAACACTCTCAGGAAGAAAAACCAGGAACTCGGCTTTATCAACCTTTTAAGCCGCGAGATATCCTATGACCTGAACTGGGACAGAATTCTCGAGAGAATGATAGACACGGGTTTGAAAGAGACACTCGATTATTCCCTCTTTGGTATCCTCTACAGGGTCGGTTCCAGTTGGAATCTCGCGCTTCATCTCACGGAAAACCGGGATCCTGCCTACGATGAAGACTTAAAGTCGGAGATATTATCGCGTGTTTCCATTAATAACAAAGAAAAGTTGCCGGTAAAAGACATTAACCTCCAGATTACTTCCCCAGAAAGCAAAGGGAATGGCCGGACCATCCGGTTTGAGGGATTGGAGGTCCTTCCGTTAACCCTCGCTAACAAGAGTCTCGGTTCTGTTTTTTATATACCGGTTGGGGATAACCGGCCCGATAGTGCCGGAGAAAACTTGATGAATACCCTTGCCTATATCCTGTCCCTGTCCCTTAAAAACGCACAGGAATATCATAAGCTCAGAGAAGCGTCCGTGACGGATAGCCTGACAGGGATCTACAATCGTAAAGGGCTTTACGAATTTTTAAGGAAGGAGGTTCACAGGGCCAAGAGATATGACAAGCCCCTTTCATTTGTGATGATTGACATGGATGATTTTAAGAGCATCAACGATTCCATGGGTCATCAGGCCGGAGATTACGTTCTGCGTGAACTCGCCGGAACCATCAAGGCATCCGTAAGAAAACCCGATTTTGTCGCCCGTTATGGGGGTGACGAATTTGCGATTTTACTGCCGGAGGCATCGATCGGTGATGCCGAAGTGATCATGGAGAGGGTATCACACAAGATAGAAAGACACATCTTCGAGTGGGGTTCCGGGAAGATAAAGACCAGGATGAGTTATGGTATTTCCAATACGATGGAGATGCGGGAGGCCTATACCGGCGAGGACCTGGTCCGGCTTGCCGATTCCCGGCTCTATACCGCTAAGAATTCTTGAGTTTCTCTTATCATCCGGACACTTCTTTTCTTCAATAGGTGTATTCAAAAGCTGTTCAGCCCTTTTGAAATGCCTGGGGGCTCAGCAATCTCTATCCCGGTGCTAAAAGCCAATAAAAAAGAGGCTCAAGGTTCAGGGCGCCCCGCTGATTTTTGCGGGGATTTTATTATCCCCGAGCTCCCTACTATATGAATTGTCTTTAAAAGCCGGCAAAGTATATTCAAAACGATCATTGAATATCTTGTGAATCATGCATATTATAATGCAATGGACCACTGACAACGGACAACGAACAATACCGTAAACTGTCTTTTCAGAGATGAAGGAGAAGGGGATGGAAGGAATAAGATTAACTGGTTTCAAGGAGAATGGAACAGTCTCCGATCAGATGAGAAGGGGGAGAGGTGAACAAAGACCCTTTGAATCCGAATCCTTTTTGAAAGAGAACAGGATCTCTCTGGACCTCACCTATATGGTTGATTGTCCGGGCGATAGCTCCATATCAAAGGACGATATCGAGGCCCTTATTCCAAGGATCATTGAGGCCAATGAGTCCCTGAAGAGGGAAGAAGGAGATATCTATGACGGGAATATCCCCATGACGGGCTGGCAAAACCTTCCTGAAGAGATCGACATCGGGCATCTTGAAGAGATGAAAAAAATAACCGCCGCCCTCTCCCGGGAGATAGACGCCTTTGTATCCATTGGTATAGGGGGCTCCTATCTCGGGATAGAGGCCACATTTCGTGCGTTGACACATCATTATTTTAACCGGCTGAGCAGGGAGAAGAGAGGCGGGGCTCCGGAGATCTACTTCCTTGGACAAAACATGGATCCGGATTATTTCCGGGACACACTCGACATGTTAGAGGGCAAACGCGTGGGGGTCAACGTGATCTCAAAATCCGGCACCACGACCGAAACGGCCGTGGCCTTCAGAGTGATCCAGCGGTTGCTCGAAGAGAATCTGGGTGAAGGGGCAGGCCAGTATATCCTCGCCACCACGGATAAATCCAAAGGGGCCCTGAAAAGCCTCGCGGAGAAAAAGGGCTACCGTTCCTTTGTGATCCCGGATAATGTCGGAGGAAGATTTTCCGTCCTTACGGATGTAGGCCTGGTCGGATTGGCCATGGCCAATATAGATATCCAGGAATTTGTGGCCGGTTTTAAAACAATGCGGAATATAACCTTGAGGGACGATTTCTGGCAGAACCCTTCCCTTGTCCACGCCGCTGCGCGACATGCGGCCTGGTCAAGGGGAAAAAAGATCGAGGTCGTGGCCACGAACTCAACGTCTCTCTATTACGTGGCGAGATGGATGGAGCAACTTTTTCCTGAAAGTGAAGGGCACGAAGGGCATGGTCTATGGGTTTCCCCGTCCCTTTATTCGGAGAAGCTGCACGCCAACGGGCAGATGGTCCAGGAGGGAGAAAGGAACATGATGGAGACCTTCCTTCTACTAAAGGAACACGATAACAGGATCGAAGTACCCCGTGATGAGGAAAATGTAGACGGCCTCAATTTTCTTCCGGAAAAGGGGCTTGACATGAATGATGTGAACAGAAAAGTAATCGAGGGACCGGCCTACGCCCATTATCTCGGCGGGGTCCCCAATATGACCATCGAAATACCCGGAAGAAACGCCTTTAACCTGGGCCAGATCTACTACATGATGGAGAGGTCCGTGGCGATAAGCGGTTACCTTCTGGGGCATAACCCCTTTATACAGCCCGGGGTGGAGGCCTATAAAAAAGCCATGTTCGCGTTGATCGGAAAACCTGGAACCGGGGAAAAGGCCAGAGAGATCAAGGAGGAAGTATCGAAATTAGAGAGGATAAGGATCGATGTTTGATAAGACACTGGTTCTGGCAACCCGGAATACCGGAAAAATTTCGGAATTCAAGGAGTTGTTATCGAATTTTAATATCGATATAAAGAGCCTCGAGGATTTTGGACCCATTCCCGCCGTGGATGAAGATGGAGATACCTTCGAGGAGAATGCCTATAAAAAGGCCCTTTTCACCGCAAAGGTACTGGGGGCACCGGCCCTGGCGGATGATTCCGGCCTTGTGGTGGAGGCCTTGAAGGGCGCTCCAGGGATCTATTCGGCCCGTTATGCCGGGGCCGGATCCACGGACGAGGAGAATAATAGGAAATTGTTGGAGGAGATGAAAGGAAAAGGCAATCGCAAGGCCTACTTTGAATCCGTAATCGTGATCGCGGTACCCTGGGGGCCCGCCCTGACCTATATTGGAAGGTGCGAGGGGATTATCGCACATGAACTAATAGGGAGTAACGGCTTCGGCTATGATCCTCTCTTCTACTATCCTCCAGATGAAAAGACCTTCGCCCAGATGACCGGGGAAGAGAAAAACAGGGTCAGTCACAGGGGAAGGGCCATGGCAGAGCTTCGGGCTGAATTCGACAAGGTGATGATATGGCTTTCCCAGAGAAGGGCGGAGGAGCCCTTTTGACCCTGATCCACCATCAAGATATCATCTGCTACGTTGCCTTCGGTCACTCCTCCCTGCTGCGTATTGCTCATACGCCTCAGTCGTCGCTACTCGGCGCTCCCGCACCTATGCGGGATTTCGCAGGCTCAACTTGCAGACATCTGACACCTTGATGTTGCCCAGGGTTGAACCAAAATCCATGGCTATTCTTGCTGATGTGGGAAATTGATGGTGGATTTTGGTTAAATAAAATCATTGACATAATGTTTATTATGTATAACTTAGGTGTACAAAATTCCAGATCACGTTGATCGAGAAGGAGGAGATAATGTTTGAAGTGACAGAAAAGGCGACTGAGATGATCAATGATTTCCTGAAGGACAGGGAAGACCCTGCCTATATTAGGGTGTTTCTTTCACAAGGCGGCTGAGCCGGGCCCTCGTTGAGTATGGCTCTGGATGAGCCTAAGGAAAATGATGAGATTTTTAAAGAAAATGGAGTTACATATCTGATAGAAAAGGATTTGTATGAAAGGGTTCAGCCCATTAACGTGGATTTTATCGATTCGGCGATGGGCTCGGGCTTTTCAATAACCTCTGCCATGTCCAAGGGGAATGCATGCGGCTCCTGTAGCTGTTAATGATAACCATTTTATCAACCCACCATCCCGGTGTCATCGAATACCGGGATGGTGGCTTTTTTTAAAAGGCCCCCAACTGGCATGAGGATACCTTGATCTTCATTGTCTCACAGGCAGAGCCGATCTCTAACTTGCTTACATCGAATCTGTCCGCGATCTCCCATGCAGATTTGCACGGGAGCCTCCCCTTTTCCAGCGAGCCTTCTATTGCCTTTTTTATCTCCCCGGCAACATTATCCATGGGCTTGATGGGCTTTTTATCCGCACCGTAACCGAAAGTCCCCAACTGGCAGTGGGTTATCTTTATCTCAAGGGAGTCAATGGTAAAACCCGCGTTCTCCGGGGTGATTCCCAGCTCTCTTACGACTCCGAACGCGGCCGCGCAGGAAATCTTCCCATCCTTGACCTTTCTCTTGACGGCTTCGGCGATCTTTGGATCCAATCGCCGATCCTTTGGATGCTTATTGGCGTAATGTCCATGATCTTCATGTGTCATTTGGTTTCTCCTTCTGGAACGGATTGCTTGTAATACCTCTAATCATTTGAAAGGAATATATATCCAAATGGACAGAGAATTCAAGGATTGTGTCATGAAAAAGAAAACATCTTGACTAAATAGATAAATGTAGTCAATTTAAACCAACTGTTACCTGGGTTAGGCGGCTTACGGTTCCAGGTTAAAGGTTAAAACATCTCAATCTCACGATTTATACAAGGTTATAAGGGAATCCGGCAGTTTTATTTTTTACGAATTCAACTTAGGGAAAAGTTTTATTAATAAAATGGAGGATAGAACCCATGCCTTCAGGAGCCTCCGCGATCGTAAACACACTGAAACAGGCCGGTGTTCATATCGTCTTCGGCATCCCCAGTATTCACAATTTATCCCTTTACGAAGCCCTGAGGCATGAGCCTTCCATAGGGCACATTCTGTGCCGCCACGAGTGTACGGCCACCCATATGGCGGATGGTTATGCCCGTGCCGGAAATCAATTGGGGGTGATCATAGCCTCAACGGGCCCTGGAACGGGCTATGCAATCCCGGCAATACAGGAAGCATGGGGAAGCTGCTCTCCTGTACTCCTTATCACGACGAATATCCCGACTTCAAAGATAGGAAAGGGAGCCGGCATGCTGCATGAGCTGGAAAATCAGGCGACCCTGTTCAGCCAGATCACCAAAGATACGATAACCGTCCGGTCAGAGAAAGAAATTCAGGTCCGGACACAGGAAGCCATACACAGGGCGCTTTCCGGAAGACCCGGCCCCGTATATCTCGAAATACCCGTAGACCTGCTGGAAAAAGAGGCCCCGGTTAAAGTCGATCTCGAACCAATAAGGAACCGGGCCTTTGAGCTTCCCAAAGAATTTCCGGATGCCGTATCTCTGCTCCAGGAGGCAAAACAGCCCATCCTTATCTTAGGGAAGGAGGCCGCTCTCCCGGGTATCGCGGAAAATATCGCCTTTTTCGCGGAAAAGCTGGGTGTTCCGGTTATCACGACTACCAACGGGAAGGGTATTATTAGCGAAGAGAATGATTTTTCCTTCGGCAACGCGGCCCGGGGCGGGGTAGTCCGGGAAATGGTTGAGGGATGCGATGTGGCATTGGCTGTCGGAACGAGACTCCGTGAAGTTGACGCCAAGCGCCGGGGACTCAGGTTGCCCGGAAAACTGATCCACATGGATTGGAATGATCGATGGATAGATAAAAATTTTCCTTCGGAAATACCATTGATCGGTGATGTACCGGCCATTTTTAAAGCCCTTGTGAATGCCTTTGATATTGTTCCTTCAAGAAACCAAAGGATGACATGGATCAAGGGAATGAAAGAGAAGCTGTATCAAGAGATGAAGGAGATAGGAAAATCACGTAAAGAGCTCCAATACCTGGACGCTATTCGCGAAGCACTTCCCAGGCAGAGTGCCCTGGTCATCGATAATACACAACTCGGGTACTGGGCTGAATATTTCTATCCTTCCCATTGCCCCGGAGGACTAATGGGGGCAAAGGGTTCTTCGGTCATTGGGTTCGCCTTTGCCGCGGCAATGGGGGTCAAGATAGCGAGACCCGAAAAACCCGTTTTAGCCCTGATCGGAGATGGAGGCTTCCTTTACAGTTCCCAGGAACTGGCCACTTGTGTTCGGCACAGGGTTGGTTTTCCCGTTGTTATTGTCAATGACAACGCCTATGGTGTCATCTCCTACCTTCAAAAAAAGAAGTATGAGGAGGAGTATGAAAGCCGGTTGGTCAATCCCGACTTTGTTACGCTGGCCAAGGCCTACGGCATAAAAGCATCAAAAGTGGACTCTCCTGATAATCTCAAGAATGCGATTAAAGAAGCCTTTGACTCAAAACTCACGGGACTGATAGAACTGAATCAGGATTTTCCGGAGCCCCCATTTGACAGGTACTAATCAATAAAGTTCCATCCGGGAAGGAGTCTTTCCGGATATCCAATGTTTCGATTTTATTCGCGGGGTGAGCGATGATTCGAGAAAATGTGAAAAAAATATTACGTGAACTCCCCGAAGGAGTTCAGTTGGTGGGAGCCGCCAAGACGAGAAGTCCCGAAGAGATCCTGGAGGCCATAGACGCCGGCCTCTCGGTTATAGGTGAAAATTATGTTCAGGAGGCTGAAAGGGCCTTTAAGGTCATAGGCCCGAAGGTAACGTGGCATATGATAGGCCACCTCCAGAGCAACAAGGCCAAAAAGGCGGTCCGGATATTCGATATGGTTGAGACGGTTGACTCCATGAAACTGGCCGAGGCAATCGACAGGGCTTGCAAAACCATTGAAAAAATTATACCCGTGCTCCTCGAGATAAATAGCGGGGAGGAGTCCCAAAAGGCGGGCGTAATGCCGGAAGGCGTTATTCCATTGATAAAAGATATATCCAGACTTGAAAATATCCGGATTATGGGGTTGATGACCATGGGACCCTTTGCAGGGGATCCTGAAGAAGCCCGGCCTTATTTTAAAAAGACACGGGAGATCTTTGAAGAGATAAAAGAGATGAAATTACCCGGTATCGAAATGAAATATCTTTCCATGGGCATGTCAAATTCCTATAGGATTGCCATTGAAGAAGGAGCTAACATGGTGAGGATTGGGACCAGGCTATTCGGTGAACGCCATTGAAATGACCAGATACACGGTAAAAGAGATGAGACGCCTGATGGGAAAGGCGATTCATAATCTGAATATGACCGAAGATGGAGACCATATTTTGGTTTCTGTTTCAGGCGGCAAGGACAGCATTTCCCTTCTGTGGTTATTGAGGGAAAGGCTCAGGCGGATACCCATTGAATACCGGATAACCGCCGTCCATGTTGATCCCGGTTTCGGCTCCGGCTCGGCTGATAAAATGCGGTCCTTTTTTGATGAGCACGGCTTCGAATATAGAATAATACCGAGTGACTGCGGTCCGAGGTCCCATAGTCCGGATAACCTTGAGAATCCCTGCTTCCTATGCTCAAGGCTCAGGAGAAAGGCCCTATTCGAGCTGGCCTCGGAACTTAAATGCGGAAAGATCGCCCTTGGTCACCATAAGGACGATATGATAGAAACCTTTTTCCTAAATATCTTTTACGGGGCTTCCGTGAGCACGATGATGCCTGTCCAGGACTTTTTTAATGGAAGGATCAGGGTGATAAGACCCCTCTATATGATCGACGAGCGTACGATCATGAAATATTCCGAGCTTATGGGATGGCCTAATGTGGATCTGGGTTGCCCCACGGCGGGTCGTTCAAAAAGACATGATATTAAAGAAATGCTGAAACGTTTTTACAGGACCAATAAAAAGATAAAAGGGAATATATTCCATGCCCTTCAGAATGTTAAACCCGAATATCTTCCATAATGGAAGGTCGCTCTCGTTACACAGGGTTTGATCGGGCGCTCCTGAAAAATCGTGTTTTTTCTGTACAATTTAATTTGCAGTAGTGTCTGTTGTCAGTGGTCAGTTGTATAAGTGATTTAAATACCTTATGTGCCAATGCTGTTTGAACTATAAATCATCGCAACGAACTGAAAAAGTAGCCATTTTTGTCCTGGCTACAGACAATGGACAACAAACAACGGACACCACCTAATCCGCCGTGTCAAATCCCCTTCGCCTTGGTCTTGTAAATATGATCCTATACCGGTCTTCGAATCCTTCAAAACAGATTCGGCATTCGGCTTCTTGTCCGTCACCCAAACAGGATTCACAATCGGCCTTTTTAGGCAAAGGCTCAAGGTGTACCTCAAAGCCGGAATTTTCATACAGTTCCACAGCTTCCTTCAGACGGGGTTCATCCGTCACGAATCTCCGTGTCCATCCCTCGCTCTCAAGCTTCCCTATATTAGAGGCCTTCTTATCCATGTATGTTCCGGGTCTCCATATATATGAGGGTTTTATTGGAAAGCTTCATTAATACATTCCCTCTTTGCGCCAATCCGTTGTCCGGAGGGGGATTAAGATGTTTCAATGAGATTCCAAAGGCCTCCTCAGACAATTCCCATGGGAAAGAGTTATTGAAATCATCGGATACCTTTTCTAATTCTTTCAAGTTACGGGCTGGATTCTTGGGTAACCCTGAAATCAGAGTCATTATCTCTGTAAATACTTTATCAACGGGGTATTCACTTCTGATTTTAGCCTGTCGTGCCGAAGAAAGATGAGACAACTCGGGCAACGTGAGATCAACGGACCTGTCATAACCAGAGTCGTCTTTGATAAAAAACCTGTCCCAGCGTTCGGAAATATCGGACATAATACGCCTGTTAATGGTAATTAATGGCTCGTCTGATCTTAGATATTCCCCAAAAAGACCAATCCATGCCCCATAGATACGTTCTAAACCCCGATCATCCGGGAGGGGTTCATCCTCAAAGGGCCGGAGATCCTCCAAGAGGCTTTTTGTTTCGTCAGGATTTTCAATACTTCCCTTCAGAAGGGAGTCTTTCTTTTTCAGGGTCATGAGTATCCCATCGACTGTAATATGCTGCTCCTCGATCTCTCTGGCTAAGTGCAGAATCAGATGCCATTTAATAATGTTCTCCTCACTCGTCCCTTCGGCTGATTTGACCCTATTACGAAGCAGATTTCTGATCTCCCATGTCCTATCGGGTGTTGGTTCCCTGTCCCGCGCCGACTTAATCGTTTCGATATAACTCCTGTCCCGGTTTTTCCTCATCCAGAGTTGATATTCGGAAACCAGGTATTTGAAATCCTCCTTTGGTTTCAGGCTTTCGGGCGGGTTCAATATCTTGATTGGTTTATCTTTGATAGAGCCTGAAGGTTCCATATACCAGGGTAGAAAGAGTCGGACATTCTTAAAAAAATGAATCATCCCGTTTATCAAAGATTCAGGTATATGGGAATGGGGAAACAGTATTCCAGCCATGTATCGGATCTCTTGCTCCCTAATCAATAATGGTTCATCATATCTTTGACGACTTCTTAAGAGTCGGTCAAGGAGACAGCAAAATAACAAGATCCATCGGAAATTGATTATTCCTGTATGGACACAAATGAATAGATTGCTTTGACAATGCGGCAAAAGAAGAGATGAGTTTTAGAGTCTGTCAGGTTCACTTTCGACTATCTTCAGGCCCACGAGATAATGCCCCTTCAGACGGCCGTTACTGTTTTTCGTAATATGCCGAATAACCGTCCTCACATTTCGGGAGGGATAGAATGAATCAACCGAATAATATTTCGTATCCAGTGTATCCCCCACCTTTAAAAGAGGCAGAACGCATGAATCCCCTTTGATCAGCACATTCATGGATTCCAAAGTGTTATCCCAGATCCTGAACTGATAGGGACAATCAAGACCTTTGATTGAAAATTCTACACTGTGATACTGATCGACTTTCTTTCTGTTATCTGACTCATTGTTGAGTGAGCTATTAATCACAGCATATACCTACCTTTTTTTGTATTTCGGATCAATTATGATCCTTTAAACTTCATTAAATCCAATATTTATGCTGAAACTTTATAATTACGTTGAGAAAAAGCACCTCCTGTTATCTATTTCTATACATTTTGGTTCATTCGTAACTATGTGTCACAGGCTTCAGCATTTGTCAAATATATTTCGTGTCCATCCGGAAAGGGTTCATTTCCGGATGGTGAGAATCCAAAAACCGGTTTTATCAATGTCGTTGCCCTAAACCATCATGATTGCTTCATCTGTTCCGCGATCTTCTCAACCGATTCCACGGTCTCCTCAAGAATCGCGCCGAGGGTCTCCTCTTGGATACCCAAAAATTCCAAGGCCTTTCCATCCATTTGATATAGCATCCCGTCGATACCGCTTCCTATACCGCTCATGAGGGACAAGGAATCCGCCACATGGACAATATAAGCCAGTGTATTTTCTTGAGAACGGGATGGATAATGATGATAGCATATGGCGGTCGTTAACGATTTAGGAATCTTCCAGCTATCGCACATTTCAGCGGCTATCTCGGAATGATCAAATCCAAGGATCTCCTTCTCGGCGTTGAGAAAGGTTCTCTGGCCATTCGACATGAATTTCTCAAATTCAGCTTTCCTTTCAAAGATGTACTGGTCGAGAACGAGTTTCCCAGCATCATGGATGAGACCCGCGGCAAAGGCGTCATTATCCATTTCCGGTTTGGTTTTATTGGCTATAAGCCTGGACGCGAAGGCAACGGCCAGGGAATGTTTCCATAGATCTCCCGAATCGAGCTGGTACCCATCCAGGGATTTCCCCAAAAGGCTGGAAGACCCCGCCATAGAGACAATCTCTCCAACGGTTTTATACCCTAATAATACCGCGGCATGCTGGACCGAAGAGACTTTACCGGCCAGTCCGTAGTACGCGGAATTGGATAATTTGAGGACCCTTGTGGCCATTGCCTGATCTGTTTCAAGAATTTCCGCAAGGGCTTTGAAACTTGAAGTCGGATCACTCATAACCTCCCGGGCCTTGAACATAACTTGAGGCATGGGGGGTAATTCCGTCAATCTTCTCAGAATAATCTTTTGTAGTGCTTCTCCTTTGGGCAGATCTCTTTCAGCGTCATCTGACTGGGAAGGACCTTCCCTTTGACCTGCCTGCGAATTTTTGGTTGACAAGGGGGAGACCTCCGGTCCTTTGGGCCGCGAGTCAATATCGATAATCGAACTGCAGGCAGGGCATGGGAATGAAACCTTCTCACCGAACTTGAGCCGGTCATCAGGGATATTGTAAACCTTCTTGCAACCTGGGCACGCTACTTTCATCTCAGATCTTCCTCAGGATATAATCGAATGGCCTTTCTATCAGGTCCCCAATTCTCATTCATTTCCTATATGACCTTAGTTTATGTCGATCTTTCCGGTCGCAACATCCAATACCATGGAGCGTATCTTTGATCCGCCTGTCTCCTCTATTTTGACATCAAGCTTCGCTTCCGATAACGCGTCCTTTACGGCTTCAACAACCTTTGAGCCCATACTGATTATCGAAGGTGCCCCCTCCATTGTCGCGCCTCCCGCGATGGCTACAGATAAGGGAGGTGATACCCCCTCCTTTTCAAGAAGAGCAATGGCATGGGGAATAGCCGAATTCGCGAATTTTATCGGGTTTGCTGGTGCAGGAGTGGGAGAGTGAGGTACAAGGACATGCAACCCGGCGGCTAATTTTTTAAGAGGACTATGCAAAATGATACCGACTCCTACGCCTACACAGTCAATCTTCAATTGCCCTTTATTGGCGAGTAGGCACTGCATGATCTTTACAGATGTCTGCTCCATTTTACCATCGCCGTTTCGTGTCTATTATGCTTCTGGGTCTTATGTGTGCCATAATCGTCAATAATTTGTCACTGAATTATTGTTCCGTGTCATTTTATGCCATGACCCAATATTTTTATTGGGATCTATTTATCAATGTATGTGTAAGACGATTTCCTGAAAAAATGATCAAAGCCCGACAATACAGGAGATGAGATATATTAAGTAATCAAAACTGATAACTCATGCTCATCCAAAAACGAAGGCTTTTGGATTCGCGCTATCAGCATTCAGCTATTAGCTGACAGTAAAAGAAATTAAAAACAAAGACTTGGCTGACTGCTGACTGCTGACTGCTGACCGCTGAAAGCTCCATCCAGAAATTGGCTATTTCTGGATGGACACTAACTACATTATTATAATGGATGATTTTTCATTTGATTATTATCCCGATCCTGCACTCAACGTTATGATCCGCACTCGTTATGAGGGAAATATGCATAATCCATACCAAAATCCTATTCCATTTCATTTTATACGACAATCAATTCATAGGCACGATTCCCTAAGCCAATCTCCACGGCGTAATCAAGCTGTATGGTCCAGTCGATCTTTGGATAGACGCCTCGAAATTTATCATCACCCTTCTCTCGATTCGTCTCCAAACATGAACCGTTCAAAGCAGCCTGTTGATTGACCATATCCACCGAGGCCTGATCTATGGCCACAGGATCCGTGGAAGCCATTATCCCTAAATCCCGAACAATGGGGGCGTCATTAAAAGGAGGGCAATCACATGCAGGAGATATCTGGATAAGAAAATTCAAAAAGATGCAGCTTCCTTTTTTCTTCTTGATCACGGCGAAAGCATATTCAACGACCTTTTTCTGAAAGAGAGAGCTGTCCGTATTCCAACGCACATTTACGGCCCTGTTCGGACATACAATAATACATTCTCCACACCCGACACAACGCTTGGGGTCGATCATCGCCTTATCTTCCCTGAGAAAGATGGCCTTAGAGGCGCAGTGATCCATACATTCACCGCATCCCGTGCATCTCTTCCGTTTCACCTTGGGTGACAATCCGGAGTGCTGCTCTAATTTCCCTTTTCTTGATGCGCATCCCATTCCCAGATTCTTAATCGTCCCCCCGAATCCGGACACGTCATGACCTTTAAAGTGTGCTACACTGATAAGAGCGTCCGATTCCATAATATCTTTAGCCAGAAAGGCACTGGAAAAGATCTTCTGGTCTATCTCTACCTCCCTGAATGCCGCCCCCCTTATTCCGTCGGCAATAATGACAGGAGCGTTCACGACAGAATAGGCAAACCCGTTTTCTATCGCGGTGTTAAGGTGGGAAACGCTATTTCCCCTCGTCCCGGCATAAAGCGTATTGGTGTCGGTTAAAAAGGGGCAGGCGCCCATTTCTTTAGTGTAATCCACGATTCGACGAATGAAATTAGGCCGTATAAAGGCGATATTCCCCTTTTCACCAAAATGTAGTTTAATGGCAACGATACCTCGAGGCCGGATTATACCTTTCAGATCAACGCATTCTAAAAGGGCGACTACTTTATCGAGGAGGTTTTTTTTATAGGAAGTCCTAAGATCGGTGAAATATACTTTGCTTGATGCCATAATAATTTGAAGTAATTCGGTTAAACCTATCCGTTTCAGCTCTTAAAAAGGTATATTTTTTAGGGATTATCCGTGGATATCCTCAAAAACAGCGTCGCCTATGAATAATACCCCATTCTCATTGAACAGTAAAGGGTCCCTCTCTATCGGGTATTCAGAAGGCTTGAAGGAAAACTTTCCCTGATCCATCGATTTTGCCTCTCTATCTCATTACTCGAGAAGATCGCGATTATCACGGATCCATTTTTTCCATTGACAAATAAAAGAAGGTTGGATTAAAAACAAACATGATGCGAAGGAAAGGCTGAAAGGGACATTTACACAGGTTGTTTACAAATTTAATCAAGGTCCGATAATAAGCCTATGAAAAAAGGATATCTTCATCACGTATGTCTCATACCTTTATTTTGCCTTCTGGTTCTTTCCACCCTAGTGCATAAAGGATACGCCCAGGAGCCAAAAAAGATATTGAGCATTGTTGCCTATGATATGCTCAATACTATCCCTGATACATTCTTGATTGATGTCAGGACGAGGGCGGAATATCAGTACGTTGGTCATCCCTATAAGGCATATCTATTCCCCTATATGTTCTTCACAAATAAATTCGAAAAGGTCGATGAAGAATTTGAATATCAATTGAGCCAGAAGAACAAGGACTTCATCGAGGAGATAGGCAAGGTATTCAAAAAAACGGATAATCTCCTCATTATCTCCAGGGACGGAACAAGGAGCGCGCTTGCGGCTAAGGATCTGAACGATGCGGGGTTTAAAAAAATTTACGATATTACGGACGGGTTTGAGGGACCCGAGTTCCCGACCTTCGAGGAAAAAAATCGCCATATATATTATCGGAATCTTGCAAAAACCAATAAAATATATGGCTTTCTCCATCGCCGGCATTACGGATGGCAGTGGTGGGGACTTCCCTGGACCTATGAGATTGATCCGAAATATATCTATCCTCCGGATCTTAAAGTGCCGGAGAAGTAATCTCGCCGATCATTATTGAGAAGGAGAAACATCATGGAATCGGCAGAACTTGTTGAGCTCATGGAAAAGATCGAGGCAAAGGGGATCCCCTGGGATACAGTAGAGAAACAGACCAAAGTCCCCTATAGTATTTTAAAGCTTTATACCAATTCAGGCCCTGTACCGGTCACCATTATCAAGAATCTGAAAAAATTACTTGAAGAAGACGGCCAGTAAGCCCATTCTATAATCT
>CAYTUL010000004.1:0-26054 GCA_964441135.1 uncultured Desulfobacteraceae bacterium
AGCCTATTATCTCTGTGACCAGGTCCTGAGGACCCGGTTTTTAAATCTAATAAATCACTCCGGCCTAAAGATCCTATGACATGAGACAGGCTGCGGTTCTCTATTTTCCCTTTACCCTCCTTATGACCGTTCCCTCCATTTTTTTAAAGACACCATCGGGTGTCGTGACGGTCATTCCGAAGTCCACGGCGAGGTCCTTGATGACGGGATACCCCTTCATAGGTTCCACAAGGATGCTCTCTCCCGGATGAAGGACCCGTGAACAGGTCCGCATCCCTTTCCCGTCCACCATCATCATACATGAGAGGCACCAGGAACACCCGCAGCAATAGTCGCGAAATGCCAGTGTATCGTCCAGATGATCACGGATGTACTTGATCGCGGTCAATAACAGCAAGCCCTCGCTCCAGGGGACCTGGTAGGTTTTGTAGGTGGGCACCTGATCGGTTTCGGAATCATATCTGAAAATCTTCAAGGAGACCGGTTCATTACTCATCTGCTTTCCTCCGGATTGAATTTGGTTAGGACAACCGGGGCCGTGCCTAATTCCATGTCACCATTTTTCTTCATGATGCGAGTGTGTTTAAGCCAGTCTGCTAATGTCTCGGGAAAATCCTCCCGATAATGGGCTCCCCGGCTTTCTTTCCTGAAAAGTGCCGACGTGACGATCATTTGCGCCACGTCCAGCATATAGGGTACCTGAATCGCCTCAACCCATCCGAGATTGAACCTTCGACCTTGAGGCGCGCGCATCTTGAGCAGGTCGCCGGTCCTTATGGTCTCTATCTCCGATAACGCCTTCCCGAGGTCGGTCTCCGTACGTGCCACGCCTGCATATTCCGACATAAAGGTGGCCATCCTGTCCGTGATGATTTTGGGCACTATCCCTTCTTTCTTGAAGAACCCGCACAATCTTTCATATTCCTCCTCGGGATGTTCCCCGGACTCAACCCAGCCGGACCTCTTCGCGTATTCAGCGGCAGACCGGCCGGCCCTTGCGCCGAATACGATGATCTCGACCATCGCGTTTCCTCCCATCCTGTTTGCCCCGTGGACACCACCCGAAACCTCGCCCGCGGCGAAAAGCCCTTCCAAACTGGTCTCGCATCTCTCATTGATTCGAACACCCCCCATGAAGAAATGGGCCCCGCCGGGAGTGAATTCCACCCTCCAATTCTTCGGGTCCGGGTCATTCACACTCATTGCCTTGATGAGTTTCCACCTTTCTTTGGCGATTTCCTCGGCAAGGGAGTGTTTAAGCTGCTCTTCTATCTCCTCACTCGACAGATCCGAAAGGGTAAGATCGATATACACTCCCCCCCGTTCGGTGCCTCTTCCCTCCTTAATTTCCTTGTAGGCGAGCCTTTGAATGGCGTCCCTGGGTTGAGGGAGCTGTAAAAATTCTTTCCCGAGGGCATTCACATATTTCCCGCCGCACATGGTACTCAATAGGGCGGGGTTGCCAAGGAGCCATGGAGGATAAAGCTGATTGCCCGTGAACTGAACCATCTCCATATCGATCAGTTCAGCGCCCGCATGGTAGGCCATGGCATAGCCCATTCCGGTAGCATGGCCGTGCATGCCAAAAGGTGCGTTTGTCGAGTGGGGGTAGATCTCCCCCAACCCGCCCGTGGTGAGAACCGTGGCTTTTGCTTCGATTAGGAAATACGCACCCGTTCGTATACTCAGTACAAAGGCGCCGATGACTCTTTTACCGCTCGTGAGTAGTTTTGTTGTGATGACGTCCTCAAAGACAGTCACATTGGCATGGCGAGCAATTTCATTCCGTAATGCTTCCATGTAGGTCACCCCGGGAATATAGTGGCCTCTCGGGTAAACGGGCCTTCCGGCGGGGAGGTCGGCCGACTTCCTGCCGCTTTTCGGGGGTGCAATAGAAATCATTTTGGCTCCCCATTTTATCAGTTCCTCCGCTCTTTGCCTTCCCTCATTGGCCAGTGCCTCCACAAGATTCTGATCATTCAGGTAGCAGCCTACCTTAATGATATCCTCAAACAGGGCCTCGGGACTATCATCCGGATGCTCAACCCACTGCATCCCCCCATTGGCCATGGAGGTAAGGCCGCTCTTCCCGATGGGACCCTGATTCAGAATCGTTATTTTCAGATCAGGGTCTATTGTCGCCGCTTCTATGGCTGCCCTGGCCCCGGCACCGCCTGCACCGATCACCAGGATATCCGTCTTGAATGACATTGCAACCTCCTTTTATGGAATGGTTTATCCGATATACACAGACATCTTGTCCAAAAAACGGTTCTTCGTTCGTCGTTTATCTCGCCTTTCTCACGGGAAATCCTTATGTCACCTGCAAAAAGGATCCCGAATAAAGGACCGGAAGGTCCTATGTTATGATGCGCGGGCATGTTTCGTCAACCCATGGGAATAAATTCCGAACAATCTTCCGATTGGCGATAATATGGAATCCCACCTATTTTTTAAAGAAATTCAGTTCCAGGGACGATATTATAATCATGGTATTCTGTCAATCCACACAAATCAACACGAATAGGAAAGGGAACTTTTCCGGCCTCATGAAATGCAATTTTCTTGAAGATGGGGCCCTGATTTATGATGGATTTATAATTTTCTTGACCGTTCCTTACTATTTTCTTACACTTCCTCTGTATGAAAGCGAATATGAGCCATCGAACCTGCTTCCCGCGATCACCTCGGTCAGACGAAAAGACAAAATAAACGATGAGCCCCATATATAAAGCAATATCCGTCGGAATTGGACCGGATTCTCTTGAAACCCTGAAAGAGATACTACCCCGGGAGGAGTTTGATTTCCGGAGCGCACAAGACCTCGCCGGGATGAAGGAAATTCTCAAACAGGGTGTCCCGGATATTGTCTTTATCGCGATGGAATCCAAGGAGCACGACCCCTACAAGATGTGTCTTGCCTTATCGAAGGCCGGGGCCGGAGTCATCATGGTGTCGGAAGTCCCGACCCGTCAGATCCTGATTGAGGCGGCTAAGCATGGCGCCATGGATCTCTTTGTCCTACCCCTGCAAGCCGGATCCCTTCGTCCAAAAATAGACCGCGTCCTGATTAAAAAAGGCAAGAAAGGCCTTCCCGAAGGTCAGGAACTGAAATTCGATTTCGGGAATGCAAAGACATCCTCCGAAAAGATTAAGGTCCTTATTAAAAATGTCAAAGAACTGCTTTCACTGCCCTTTGCCGTGGTAAAAATCATCCGGCTTTGCAATGATCCTTCGGCAAATGCCAGGGACCTCGAGATTCCGGTAAAATCCGATCCAGCCATTACCGCAATGATCATGAAACGTGCCAATTCCGCGGCCTATGGGGGCATGGGACAGATCCGGAGCATTCACAGGGCTATCGTAAGAATCGGCATGAGGGCGACCAGGAATATAGCTTCGTCCTTTTCCGTCTTCAAGCTTTTCTCCAAGGATGAAAAGAACTTCGGATTCAACAGGGTCTGGTTCTGGATTCACTCTCTGTCGACAGGTATCTGTGCCCAGGTCCTGGCCACATTATGCAAATACCGGCAGCCGGAAGACGCCTTCATAGCGGGCCTTCTTCATGATATCGGGAAGATGGTGATGGATGATTTTCTGAACGAAGAATTCCACAAGGCCCTGCTTACGGCAAATACCGAAAATATTCCGATGAGATTGGCGGAGCGATCGGTTTTTGGTGTCCACCATGCCTATATCGGTTCAAAAGTCGCCGGTTCCTGGCGATTCCCCCTCACGATCGTTGAAACCATTGGGCGCCATCACCGGTACGCCGAGCTGACAAAAAACGGCGATACCCTCACTCTGGAAGCTATTGTCTGTATGGCGAATCAAATGGCAAAAGCCATCCAGGCGGGGAGTGGGGGCGATTATCTTGCCGAGCGCGAGGCACTTTCCCTGTGGGGCCGTCTCCCGAACCGTCTTCCCTGGAAGAAAATCCTTGAAAAGGTATTCGAGGAGCTCAAGTCCTATCGGGATATTTTGGAGATTCCGCCCGATCAATTTCAGTTGGCGATACCGGACGAGGAAAGGGGAATAGCAGGCATCTTCGTCCCCGGTACCGTGAATTACGGCACGCTTCTTCAAATAGCTCTGAATCGGCAGGGCTTCCAAACCATTTCGTTCTCCACCCTTGAAGATCCCGCTATAAAGGGAAAGGGGCTTGATCTGGTCCTGGGAGATTTCAGCTTTATCGAAAATGATGAAAAGAGGGAGAAATTACAGAAGGAGATGACCAGAATCACGGATAAAATCCTAATCCTGCCCTATAGGGATGAGAAGGACAGGCCCTTTCACCTGGATTTCTTCTGGCTGGAAACCCAGATAAAGAAGGCGTTTGAGCATTAACCTCCCTGAAAAGTACGGCCCGCCAGCGATTTGTCCGGCGAATAATCTCCATACCGCGGCTCCTCGCCCAAAGCTTGACATACAACTCAAATTTCCTTTATGCTTCATTTCGAAAAAATGTAACATTTTTGCCTCTTGAAAGGATGATTAATACGGAATAGTTACATTTATTCAATTCTATTTATAAGGAGACGGACATGGTAAATCGAAAAAGCGACCGGAAAATAATCGAGCCGGCCCGGGAGATAGACGTCTATGATGAGGCGGATGTTGTGGTTGTGGGTGGCGGACCGGGCGGGCATTCCGCGGCCATAGCGGCGGCCCGGAATGGAGCCAGGACCATTCTGATAGAGAGATACGGCCATTTGGGCGGCATGGCCACCGGGGGAATTGTGATTCAGATCCCCCATATGAGTGACGGTACCCGCGAGCAGCAAATCGCGGGTTTATGCCAGGAATGGCTCGACAGGCTGGATAAGATAGGAGGGAATCTGAGCCCGAGAAGAGAAGACATCGGATCGGACGATGAAAATTTAGTGTCCAAATGGCGTCGATTCTGGGGTAATGTCAGGGACGGCAGGATAGAATACACGGCCTGGGTTGACCCTGAACTGTTAAAATGTGTCCTTAATGATATGGTGGAAGATGCCGGGGTGACGCTGTCTCTCCATTCCTGGGGTACCCGGGCTATTGTTGAAAAGGGAAAGGTCCAGGGAGTCTATTTTGAAAGCAAGTCCGGAAGGCAGGCCATACTCGGTAGAATAATCATTGACGGCACCGGTGACGGGGACCTCCTTCCCTCGGCCGGCGCGGATTTTGATGACGAACTTGATCCGAAAAGACGTAGCTCCAAGCTCGCCCTGGTCTTCCGGCTGGGCAACTGCGATTACCAGAAACTCTGCGACTTCCGGGAACAAAATCCCGAGAAGTACGGGGAACTGATGGAAGAGTTAGCCAATGTGTCCGGAACGCGTCTCCTTCCCCTTCCTTCCCCCCGCAATGACGTATTGTGGGTAAACAACTGGATACCAGGGCTGAATTGTCTTAATGTGGCCGATCTTACCAAGCTGGAAGTGGAAATGCGCAAGATGATGCGAAAGGGGCATGCCTTCCTGAAGAAAAATGTCCCGACCTTTGAAAACAGCTTTATTCTCGACACCGCATCCCAGACAGGGACCCGCGGCAGCCGGCGGCTTATCGGCGAATATACTCTTACGGAGGAAGATATGCGTACGGGTAAAAAATTCGAAGATACCATCGCCGTCATTCCTCGATTCGGGCCTCCCGGATCTCCTCCCGGAGCGACTCCCCATACCTATATCCCCTTTGGCTGTCTGGTTCCTCGGGAAATGGACGGACTCCTCGTGGCCGGGCGCAGTTTTTCTTCGGATTTGATAGCCAATGATATGGCCAACCTCATCCCCCACTGCATAGCGATGGGTGAAGCGGCCGGCACAGCCTCGGCCCTGGCCGTAAAAAAAGGTATTCCTGCCAGGCAGGTGGGTTTCAGGGAACTGCAGGAATGCCTGCTGAAAAACGGGGCCCTTTTGCCGGGCATTGAAATAGGCTAATAAGGAGACTGCGGCGCCCCCCGGGCATTGAAATAGGGCTGAAAAGTTACCCGGAGATCTTGAATTTTTATCTTGAGGAGCACGCAAATGGCGGACAAAGAGAAAGTGTACAGATGTATGAACCCCGTCGGGTTGAAACAGCCGGTGAACACGTTCCCCCTTGCAGGACGTCTTGACAGCCTTGATGGAAAAACCATCTATATCAGCGCCTCGGGTGAGCCGGATATCATGATACCCTTGGAAGAACGGTTAAGGAGAGATTATCCAAATGTCAACTGGGAAAAAAAGCACACATACGGCATTGATGTGGACGCCCTATCCGCTCAGGAAAGGAAACGGGCCGACGCCGTAATACAAGGGGTGGCATGGTGAAGCGGGGCCGCGTGGAGGCAGGCTGCCTATACAGCGGAGCTTGAGAAGTCCGGTATTCCAACGGTGCTCATCACTTTCGAAGATCAGGAAGACATGGTCAGGCAGACGGCCTTAGCGAGCGGCGTTCCCCATGAACGATTTCTTTACGCCTCGCGTGAAGTTCCCGGACCCCTAGGGGTTGACGCCATCCTTGAACCCCTTCTCGAGGCCCTTGTCCGGTCCCCGACCGTGCAGGAGCAGGAAAGCGGGTGGTGGGAGCCGCCCCTTGATGACAAGGTGCTATTTGAAGGAATCCTGGATGAAGCGGAAAATTTCTACCAGCAAACAAAAGAGGTCTTCTGGACAGGCTGGTCACCCATTGCCGTCTATACGGACGGGCTTCCCATAAGAGTACCCACGGAGGAGCGTGTGCGGGAGATGCTGACAGGCACCAATCATAAACCGGATGAAATGATAACCCACCAGTCCGATAGAATAGGATGGGGAGGTGAGGTATTGAAGAAGGGTACCGTGGTTGCGTTCCCCCCCATGAACTGGACGGCCACTGTTGAAAAAGTGGCCGTTAACGCCGTCATGGCCGGTTGCAGGCCCGAGCATTTGCCCGTGGTACTGGCTATTGCCGAATCAGGGTGTGCCACGGGAACGACGGTCTTCTGGAGCCAGTGGGTCTGTGTGAGCGGCCCCATCGCGAAGGCGATAGGGATGAACACGGGCACCGGGATGCTGGATCCCGGCTGCCCGGCCAACGCGTCGATCGGCCGTTCCTACCAGCTCATGGCGATTAATCTCGGTGGCGCCATTCCGGGCATAAACCGTATGAACAGCATTGGAAATCCCTTTAATACAGGTGGCACCTGCTTCGCCGAGAATTCGGAGGCCCTGCCGCCGGGCTGGAAGGGTCTGAACGAAGAGCACGGTTTCAAGAAGAGCGAAAGCGTGGCCATGGTCATGAACACAAGCTACGGCATACAGGGCGGCCAGTTCTCTCCGGGAGGATATCGGGCGCTCCAGAAAAGCGGCCACGGAGGCGTGGCGAGACGCCTCGGTGTGAAGGGCAAGGCGGGACCTCACAACTGGTTGGAATATCTCATGCCCGGCCTCTGGGCTAATGATGAAGGGGCCAAGACCTTTATCATGGCTCCCAGAATGGCCAAACACCTGTACGATTACGGCTTCAAATCCAAAGAGGCCGTATACGAATGGCTCTGGGAAAAAGGCCATATCCCCATGAAGGAATGGAAGAACTATTCCTGGCCCGATTTCACGACAAACGGAGGCCTGGCAATAGAGGAAAAATCAGGAAAACGCTACCGAGATCTGCCCGACGATTACCGGGTACCGGCGCTGGGTAAAGAGCCCTTTGACAACTGCATCATTGTAGGTGGCGGACCGGACGAAGTATGCCTGCAACTGGCCGGTCGCCGGAATTACGGCGGCTCATACCCCATCTACAGTATAGACGCCTGGCGATAGGGTCTGGTCGGCCCGTCCTTCGGCTCCATTAGGGAGTTGTCTTGAAAAGATTTATTCTCGGAATCCTTGACAATAATATGGAATCGGATAGAATCTTCCTATAGAATGCGGGATTTCTATAGAGAAATTCAATGCTGTTTGTCGTCCTTCCATGGTAGTGGAAAGGGTTGAGGGGAGGTCACTTCGAGTATTTACAGGACAGGAGGCGGTAATGGATACTCAAGACCTTAAAAGATTCCTTTCAGGACTCTGTATCGCCGCCCTTTTGGCAGGGGCAACCCTGACGCTTGACAGTTGTTCCCAGAAAAGCGCGAGCGCATGAGATGGTAGCGGCGGCGCCGGTGGCGCCAAACAGGAAAAGTCATCAAGTAGCTGAACCTGATAAAAAGAGTGCAGTTCGCACTAAAGAAAACCGTTTGATCATAACCGGCTCGAGGCGACCTCCCCTGATCTCTCTGACGGTCCATTGATTTGGAAAGGCGCTCCTATCATCATTGTATCCACTAAAAAGACGAATACACCGAACGAAAACCCCGACCCCCCGGATACCGGGTCGATTTACCCCCTGTGCCGGTCGTTCCTTGGCGGGGAGACATGGGGGCGTATCGTCGGAGATCAACAACCGGAGATTGTCCCGGACCTCCTTGAAGAGGGAACAGGGGAGGATGATCTTCCAGGTTTCATCCCCTCACTCGCCCGCCTGGAGTGGACACTCCACCGCCTGGCCAAGGCCCGGGAAACAATCCCGAAGAACGTGGATCAACTCCGGATCAATCCCGCCCTCCATGCACTAGGGCTTTCATGGCGGCATCTTCCCTCCCTTATCAATAAGCCGGGGGATTCCTCCGTTCCGAGCCCCGAGCCGGGAGAGGAAGTTGTCCTGGCCTGGGTGGATCCCTCTACCGGCAGTACCCATGTAGGGGCCGCCTCGGATGAGGATCTCCTGGTGCTCAAGATGGTTTCCGAAGGGATTAGCATCCATCAGGTGGCCGCGATGGGACAGGTGCTGCCCGCGGCGGTCGAAAACGCAGTCGGCCGGGCCATCGGAAAGGGGCTGCTGCTCTCTCCTCCCTCCCGTATAAGGCGGGATCCAGTATGTTTTAACATACCGGAGAACACGGATGAATCGTTTTTGTCCTGCCCCGATTTCGTCCTCCAATGGCATGTCACCCAGGCCTGTGATCTTCACTGCAAGCACTGTTATGATCGAAGTGACCGTTCGCCATTGCAACGGGAAAAGGCCTTTCAAATCCTCGATGATTTTCAGGAATTTTGCCTCGGGAGGCATGTGAGAGGGCACATCTGTTTCACCGGAGGCAATCCACTCCTGTACCCGCACTTCACCGAGGTCTATCATGGGGCCTCTGATCGGGGATTTCTGATTTCCATTCTTGGAAACCCGACACCCCGGGAGAGGATCACGGAACTGCTCGCCATCCAGCCCCTTGAGCACTTTCAGATAAGCCTTGAAGGTCTCCCCGAACATAACGATGATATTCGCGGAACCGGCCACTTCGCCAGATCTATTGAGTTCCTGGGCATACTAAAGGATCTCGGGGTGTATTCCAAGGTAATGCTCACCCTCACCAGGGATAATATCGACCAGGTCATCCCCCTTGCAGATATGCTACGGGGACAGGCGGACTCTTTTACCTTCAATCGCCTCTCACAGGTTGGAGAGGGGGCAAATCTGAAACTTCCCCCCTTGGATTCCTATGTTGCCTTTCTGCAAGAATATATGGACGCCGCCGATGATAACCCGGTCATTCGCATGAAAGACAATCTGTTTAATATCCTGCACTATCAGCGGGAGACGGGGCCCTTTGGCGGGTGTACCGGATTCGGTTGCGGTGCCGCCTTTAACTTTATTACCCTCCTTGCCGACGGGGAGGTCCATGCCTGCCGGAAGTTCCCTTCTCTTATCGGCAACATATATGAACGGAAGATAGCAGATATCTATGACTCGGATATTGCCGGCCGCTATCGTTCCGGAAGCGGTGCATGCCGGGGGTGCTCTCTCCGCCCCATGTGCGGCGGCTGTATGGCGGTCGTTTACAGTCATGGTCTCAACGTGTTCCAGGATCGTGATCCCTATTGCTTTATAGATATGTAACAACGCCGTCCCTTCTCTTCCTCATTCAAAAATCAGATTTTTATATGAAAATCTTCATATTACCTCTTGATATAAAAACCGCCTGTTAGTAAGCTTTTTGCCATAAATCCTTTTACAGGGAGGTATAAGAAGAATGACCAGGGACTTTGAGGAAAAAGTGGTAATCGTGACCGGTGGGGGTTACGGGATCGGCAGGGCCGCCTGCCTTGCCTTTTGCCGCGACGGGGCAAAGGTTGTGGTGGCCGACATTGATGTCAAATCCGGCGAAGAAACCGTGGGTCTCATCAAAGAGACCGGGGGCGAAGCCCTGTTCGTGAAAGCCGATGTCTCCCAGGAGCCGGAGGTGGAGGCCCTTGTAAGCAGGACTGTTGACGCCTACGGGAAGCTGGACTGTGCCTTTAACAATGTGGGAATTCACAAGACATTTACCTCCACCATCGACTTCACCCAGGAAGACTGGAATCAGATGATGGACATCAATCTCAAAGGGATGTGGCTTTGCATGAAGTATGAGATCCGCCAGATGCTCAGGCAGGGGAAGGGATCTGTCGTCAATGCGTCCTCAGCCGCCGGATTAATTGCCGCGCCGAGTAACCCTGCCTATCCGGCGAGCAAGCACGGGGTGATAGGATTGACGAAAATGGCGGCTGTGGAGTTTGCCAGGAAAGGTATCCGGGTTAATTGCGTCTGCCCGGGTCCCACTTCCATGACCCGCATGAATGAAGAGTTGTCGGAATTAGCCCTGGATATCATTGAAAAAATGCATGATAAGGTCCCCATGGGCAGGACGGCCGAACCCCGGGAGATCGCGGAGGCTGTCGTCTGGCTCTGTTCAGACAAGGCATCCTTTGTAACGGGTGTGGCGCTTCCCGTTGATGGAGGTCTGGTAGCCGATTGAATATACTGTTTGCCCCGCCTCCGAAGTGGAACGCTTTTCATAAAACTGCGAATCCTTATCGAATGTCAATCCATTGACAATCTCGCCGCGGAACGTCTGGGACCTTATCCACCCCCTTCAGGCCGGAGAGGATGGAAGGTTTCATCCAACCCTGAGATTGGACCGGTCGAGGTGTTTTTGGAACATTTACGATCTTCGCTTCAGGGTAGTGGTACAGATCTTGCAGAATTTCAGGTCATTAATTACTGGTCGGATTTATCGTGATACCTTTAAAAATGTGGTTACCACGGCGGGGACTCGGGGATAATAAAGGCCCCGCAAGATTCGGCGGGATCTTCGACAGGCGCAGGGCATAAGGCGCAGGGAGGAGGGTGCCCGGGCCTCGAACCCTGGCATAGATAGGCTGGATTAAAAGATTTCTGACAGGAGAAGGCATATTGGAGATCAGATTTCGTGAAGATTTGGGCGTCAGCCCAGAGGAGTTCAGATCTCTGAAAGGGATGTTATCCTCCCTCTTCCCGGATACCCCCGATATCACACAGGAGTTTCTGTGCCGGTTGACGCCCGGCGCTCTGAAAGACGCCTATATCACGCAGGCATCCGCCTGCCGCTCCAATACCCTTGCAGGACTCAGTGAGAAGGAACAGAAATCCATTCAGGCACACTATGAAAATCTTTCCCTTGCCTATAAAATCCTTCTGCCCCGCGTCGATACCATCCACAAGAACGTGAAACGGTTGATTGCCAGGTCAAGCGGGGTCCCGTTGACAGACGAAGCCTCGAACAAGGTTATCATCGCGGTGGGAGGCGCAAAAGGCGGCGTCGGGAAATCCTTGCTTTCGGCCAACATCGCGGTGGGGCTGGGATTGTTAGGACAACGGGTAGTCATTGCGGACCTGGATTTTGGCGGCGCCGATCTCCACCTCTATTTAGGGGTCCGGTCTCTTTCAAGGGATTGGAATGATTTTATGGGGGGCCGGGCGAAGACCCTTGATGAGATAATCTCATCCACACCATTTGACGGCGTTCGGCTGATCGGTGGGGACTCTTCCAAACTCGGAAGCCCCAATATCCGGTATTCCCAGAAGCTCAAGATAATACGCCAGCTTAAGGCCCTTGAGTGTGACTACGTGATCCTCGACTTAGGCGGGGACAGTTCAGTCAATGTCCTGGATTTCTTCCTTCTGGCGGACCAGAAGATCGTTGTCACGGGTGTCGAGCCGGCTTCTATCCTGGATACATATAATTTCGTAAAGGTAGCCTTTCTCCGGCTGTTAGAAAGATATATTACGGCGTACAAATCAATCAGGCATATCTCTTCGCGTATTCATGAAAGGAACAGGGATGAGAAAGGAGGATTCGAACTGGATTCGATTCTTAAAGAAATTGGATCCATAGATCCGGCCTATGCCATCCAGCTCAAACAGAAGATCGAGCAGTTCAGTGTGTCCATCGTGGTGAACATGGCGGAGAAACGCAAAGACAGGCATATTGCCGGGTCCATGCAGGATCTCCTGAAAAGAAAATGCTCCATCGAGTTGGGTTCTCTGGGATGCATCCCCTTTGATAAATCCGTCCGCAAGGCGTCCCGCAGCCTCACGCCCTTTCTCATCGAAAACCCCCGTTGCGGGGCCTCTAAAATGATGTACCGGATGCTTGCGGGTATCCTGCTTCTTCGCAAGCCAAGATCGATTCGGGCCGATTTAATTCGAAGGATGAGGGAAATCCGAGGCGAAACAATGGACCGGATCGGAAAGGAACCGGTCAGGCTCGAAGCCCTTACCCAGGGCCAGATCCAGTTAATGGCCGAAGGATCGCACTCCCTGAGTAAAAACTACCGGAGGATTTTGAAGTTTATGGCGAGTTAATCGGTCGGGCCTGGATATGGAAATCCGGCGCCGGCTTCCTCTTCATGGGGATGCCTGCCCGGTTTCATGAGAACGGAGTGCAGGGCTTCACTCAATTCACGGATTCCATAGGGCTTCTTAACGGCCCTTTGAAATCCATAATGCCTGTAGTTGGACATGACCGGGTCATTGGAATACCCGCTTGAAACAATAGCCTTCACATTGTTATCTATCTCCAATAGCTTTTTTATGGTCTCTTTGCCCCCCATTCCCCCGGGGATGGTCAGGTCCAGGATGACGGCATCGAATGCCCGATTCGATTGTATCGCTTCCCTGTAGGATCCGATGGCCTCTTCGCCATCCGCCACAAGCGTCGCCCTATAGCCTAATTTTTTCAACATCTGTGATGCCAACTCGAGAATGAAATCCTCGTCATCCATGACTAATATTTTTCCAGCACCGGATTCTATCCTGTTCACCGCTTTTTCCGGCTTAACGTCAAGGAAATCGGTTGCGGGCAGATAGATCGTAAATGTCGTGCCGGTCCCGAGTTCTGATTCGACCGTAATCCGGCCGTTATGCTTATCAATGATGGCATAAACCGTTGCCAGGCCCAGACCGCTTCCCTTCTGCTTTGTGGTAAAATAGGGATCAAAAACCTTCTTGATGTGTTGTTTTTTTATCCCTATACCCTGATCCTGGATCACCAGTTTCACATACTCGCCCGGCTTAAGGGAAAGGTCGTTCTCGGGAGGCAGATCTATGTTTTCACCGGATACGTGAATCACCCCGCCCTCGGGCATCGCTTGAATTGCGTTAAGAGTAAGATTATGAATGACCTGGGTAATCTGACCCTCGTCCACCTCGGACGGTCGTAATTCAGAATGAAAATTAAAGTCACATCGCACATTGGAACCTCTCAAGGCAAACTCTGCCGATTCCTTTACCAAATTTGTTAATTGCCTCGGGCTCTTTACGGGATCTCCCCCCTTGGAGAAGGTGAGAAGTTGTTGAGTCAGGTCTTTGGCCCGCATCGCCGCCTTTTCCATTTCTTCCAGTCTGGGGAAAATCTTATCCGACGGTGTGATCTCTACCATGGCTAAAGACAGGTTGCCGATAATGCCGGCTAAAAAGTTATTAAAATCATGAGCGATACCTCCCGCGAGTACACCTAATGATTCGAGTTTTTCAAATTTGAAAATCTCTTTTTCCATTCTCCGGTTTTCCGTCACATCTCGAAAAACCAGAACCAGTCCGATGATACCCTTCTCCTCATCCAATATGGGCGCCCCGCTGTCGGCTATAACCGATTCCGTGCCGTTCCTGCTGATCAGGATATTCCCATTGGCCAAACCGACGATCTTCCCGTTTTCAATGACCCTTTTTACGGGATTATCGCAAGGTTTACGCGTTTCCTCGTCAATGATCCTGAAAACTTCCTGTAAGGGTCTTCCAAGGGCTTCCGATTGAGGCCAGCCGGTCAGTTTTTCGGCGACGCGATTGACAAGGGTAACGCGTCCATCGCGGTCAGTAGTAATCACCCCGTCACCGATGCTTTGTAACGTTACTGCCAAACGCTCTTTCTCGTCGCTCAACTCCTTTTCAGCCTTCTTCCGTTCCGTAATGTCCCGGGTGACCCCCTGGATCCCTAAGGGTCTCCCTTCCTCATCTCGTATAAAGGACATCGTCGCCTCGGCCCAGCTAAAGGTTCCGTCACCGTGCCGCTGCTGAACCTCCATCGTCCGGGACCTGTTTGGGTCCACTCCGGGATTTCTGTCCCTCAGCAGCTCTTCCTGAAGGGTCCGGTTAATTTCTTCTAACGATTGCGGTGACAGGGTCATATCCAGACCCTGTTCCATAGCTTCTTCCGGTGTAATTCCACGAATCCGCTGTACCGACGGGCTTACATAGGTGAACCGCATCTTTTCCAGGCTAAAGGTCCAGATAATATCCGTCACGTTTTCCGCCAAAAGCCGGTACCGCCGCTCCGAGGCCTTTAAATGATTCGTATTGATTTCCAGCCGCCGTTTCGATTCGGTTAATTGCCTGTTGGCTGACTCAAGATCCGCCGCGAGCTTCCTGACTTCATCGTATTTTTCCTGAATCCTTCGATTGGCATCCAGAAGATCGTCAATGGCCTTTCGATAAATATTGCGGCGTTTGAAAAGCCGTTTCCATGGGGGGGCGATTCCGCCGGAATCATATCGGATTCTATATATGCACCCCCGGCTTCCATATTTGGGATCGTCATTCCAAATCCTGCGACCATACGCCTCCCTGGAAACCTGGCATTCAATTTCTTCCACCCGGGCGACGGGCATGTCGAAGGCTGTTGGAACAGCAGCAAGGACTCCCCTTGTATAATTACAATCATGTTTTGTCTTCTTTACTCCGTCATGATAGCGGTCTTCCAGAACCACCCAGGAATCCCCCTGTTCGTGGAGAAACATGTCCCCGTTTGATTTGAACAACCTGTTATACTTAGGGGCCTGGGCATAGAGAAACCCTGGATTGCCTAATAAACGTGCGATCCGGTCCAGCAGCCCGAGTGATTGAAAACGCTCGGAGGCAAGAGCCATTTTATAGACGGCGTTCTCGTCCTCCAGAATCCGGATCATACGATCATAAAGAATCTGCAAAAGCGAGTGAGAAATCCAGTTGTTAGAGTCTAAAAGATATTCCTTTTCGATATCCAGGCCGTCCAAAAGAGTACCGAGCGAGCCGTTGTTGCCCTCCCTGACATACATCAGCAAAGTTCTCGTAATCCGGCAGCTAATCTCCCTTTTCATGTATGAATTCATTTGTTTCCTTACATCCTGTCTGGATTCAAATGGAATTTGACAGATTTTTCCCTGAGTTCAATAAATTCATATATAAATAGTCATCATTTGATATCGACAGATTTTGTAAAAAACTTAAAGACCGGAAGTGTTCGCCTGAATCAGATTCCGGCATCCGGAAACATGACGGGGACACCCGTTCCTGTTTTTTCAGGTCGACGTAGGAAAGATAGGATACAAATAGGTTTAATTTCAGTTTTCGGATTTTTCAGTCATTTGGGGTTCAGGATATGGGTGGCACTTTTTGAGAAGATTTCAGCGGCCTCCGCCAGGGTTTCCGAAAGCGTGGGATGAGGGTGGATGCTCAGGCCCATGTCCTCGGCAAGGGCCCCCATCTCTACGGCCAGGACACCCTCCGAGATCAGGCCCTCCGTGTCCGGCCCCGCGATTCCTACCCCGATGATACGGGTGGTCTCCGGATCGGCAACGATCTTGGTCATCCCCTCGGAGGTCCCCATCGTGGTTGCCCTGCTTGAGAATTTCCAGGGATACCGTTCGATCCGGACGGCCCGCTTGTCTCTCTTGGCCTGTTCCTCGGTCAGACCGCACCACGCGACCTGGGGATCCGTATAGACCACGGCCGGTATGGCCCTGACATCAAAGGCCGAGGGCCGGCCTGCAATCACCTCGGCCGCGACCTTGCCCTCGCGAAAGGCCTTATGGGCCAGCAGGGTCCCCCCGGCCACATCCCCGATGGCGAATATCCGGTCGTCAGCCGTACGCTGCTGTTCGTCTACCACCACATATCCCCGGTCGTCGGTCTTCACCTTTGTCTTCTCGAGACCGATATCCCCGGAATTGGGCCGCCTGCCTAAGGCCACCAGAACCCTGCTGAAATGCTGCTCCCTTTGTTTTCCATCCTCTTCAAGGATCACCTTGACACCGTCATCCACCTCCTCCATTGAAGAGGCGACGGTATGGTACCGGAGCGATTCAAAAAGCGTTTTGAGCCTGCGAAGAAGAGGGACGGTCAGGTCGGCGTCCGCGCCCCTCAGGACCCTTTCACTCCGCACGGTCAGGGTTACCCTGCTCCCGAGGGAGGCATAGAGCGTGCCCATCTCCAGGGCCACATAACCGCCGCCTAATATGAGGAGGCTTTCGGGGATATCCGCTAATTCGAGGGCGCCGGAGGAATCCATGATACGGCTCCCCGCCTTGAAATCGAGCCCGGAGTAGGGGGCGGGATGGGAACCGGTCGCTAACACGGCCTGGCGAAATTTGATATGGCTCACCTCCGAATCATGTAGGCGGACCCGGTCCGAAGCCTCAAAGACGGCCCGCCCCTGCAGGTACTGGACTCCCCGCCGTTTTGCGAGGGTCAGGAGCCCTTCGGATAGTTGATCGATGACCTTTTCCTTCCAGGCCCGTAAGGTTTTCAGGTCGATTTCCGGTTCGGAAAAAGTGACCCCCATTTCCGGCGCACGGCGGGCCCTTTGAATGAGTTCCGCAATATAAAGCAGGGTCTTTGAGGGAATACACCCCCTGAAGAGGCATTCGCCGCCCGGTCTTTCCGCGGTATCCACCAGGGTTACGTCCAATCCCAGATCGGCGGCCCGGAAGGCGGCGGCATACCCACCGGGTCCCCCGCCTATAACCAGGACCTCTGTTTCCTGCATCAATTCACCCATGACCATGGATTCTTTTCTCCCTGTTGAAAAAGATGATCTCCTTTAAAACCCTTTATGTCATCATCATGAACAGCTCATCCGGGTCCTCTAATGCCTCGACCACAAGGCGCATAAAGGGAATGGCGTCCGCGCCGTCCAGGACCCTGTGGTCGATGCATAGAACCAGTGGCATCAATAGCCTCGGTACGATGTCATGATCGCCTCCTTCCCCGTTCACGACCACCGGTTTCAGGCTCGCCGAACCCATGCCCAGAATGGCGACCTGGGGATAATTGATAATGGGCGTAAAGTGCCCGCCGCCCATAGGCCCTACATTCGTGATCGTGAAGGTTCCCCCCTGCATCTCCTCCAGGGTGGCCTTACGCTGGCGAGTCCTTTGAACGAGGTCGTTCAATTCAATGGACAGTTCCGTGATGCTTTTCCGGTCCACGTCCCGGATGACGGGTACGATGAGCCCGTCATCGGTATTTACGGCCACACCGATATGGTAATAGTGCTTGATGACGATCTCTCCCGCCCCCGTATCCAGGGTGGCGTTAAAGTTCGGATAGGCCTTGAGAGCCGTGGCCACGGCCTTTAGGGCAAATACCGTGAGGGTCAATTTTCCTCCCTTCTCCTCGGCCTCGGCCTTGTGCTTCTTCCTGAAGGCCTCGAGTTTGGTCACATCCGCATTGTCCTGGTTATTGACATGGGGGATCTGGGACCAGGCGAGGGTCATCTGCCTGGCCGTGGCCTTTCGAACGGAACGCAGGGGTACCCGTTCAACAGGACCCCATCTGGAGAAATCCGGAAGGGCCGGCACCTTGATGATCCCTGCCGCCGGCACAGCCTTTTCCTCGGGTATTTCAGGGGCCTTCGCTGCGGCAGGACCCTTCTCGGCAAAGGCCCTTATATCCTCGGCCGTCACCAGTCCCGCGGGACCGCTGGGAATAACCCTCCGCAAATCCACCTTGAGCTCCCGGGCCAGCCGTCTCGTGGCCGGTGACGCCGGGATCGGCCCCTTCTTCTCCTCCGGTGCGGGCGCGGGTACGGCCTCCTCTATCGGAGGGGCCGGTATCTCCTCTTTCTTCTTTGCAGGCTCCTCGACCGCGCCGTCGCCGCTGAAGGTCATAAGAACCTGACCGACCGTCACGGTATCGCCGGGACTAACAAGGATTTCCTTGACCGTGCCTGTATAGGGGGACGGGATTTCAACGGCCGCCTTGTCCGTTTCCACCTCTAATATCGGGTCTCCCTCCTTGATATCATCACCAACGGACACCATGACGGAAAGGACCTCCCCTTCATGAATCCCTTCACCTAAGTCCGGCAGCTCAAATGATCTGGCCATGCTCTCTCCTCTTCTCATCTGTTTCCATATTCAAAACTCCGGTATATATCCTCTTCTCCGCATGTCCGGCAGCCCGCTTCTCCCTGTTTATGATCAAGCGTTCAGGACCTTTCTGGCCGCCCTCAGGATTCGTCCGCTATTCGGGAGGTAGGCGTTTTCTCTTGCGAAAAGCGGGATGATGACGTCATATCCCGTTACACGGACAATGGGGGCTTCCAGATAATAGAAGGATTTTTCCATGACGCGGGTAACAATTTCAGCGCCCGGCCCGAAGCTGCGTGGAGCTTCATGGACGATCACTGCCCGGCCTGTTTTCCTGACAGACTCCGTAAACAGGGTATCGTCCAGGGGAGAAACGGTCAAAATATCGATGACCTCGGCCTCCACCCCCTCCTTTTCCCGGAGCTCCGCCGCCGCCTCTAATGTGGGACGCATCATGGCTCCATAGGATATCATGGTTATGTCCTTTCCCTCTTTCACAACCCGGGACCTGCCGATAGGCAGGGTTTCCTCTTCCTCCGGAACCTCCTCCCTGAAGGCCCTGTAGAGGGCCTTTGATTCATAGAAGATGACCGGATCCGGATCACGAATGGCGCTGACCAGGAGCGCTCTCGCGTTCCGGGGACCTGAAGGAATAACCGTCTTGAGGCCGGGGATATGGGACCAGAAAGTCTCCCGGCTTTCGGAGTGATGCTCCAGGGCCCGGACACCCCCTCCATAGGGCGCCCTGAGTACCATGGGCACGCTGAATCGTCCCTGGGAGCGCCACCTGATCCGGGAGGCATGGGATTCAATCTGGTGAAAGGCGTGATAACTGAAGCCCGAAAATTGCATTTCACAGACCGGTCTGAGGCCGTAGACGGCCATGCCAACGGCCATACCGGCTATACCTGATTCCGCTAAGGGGGTGTCCAGAGACCGCTGATCCCCGAAACGGTCCAGAAGTCCGTCCGTAACCCGAAATACGCCGCCATCCAGTCCCACGTCCTCACCCATGACGATAACCCTGTCGTCTTTTTCCATTTCCTGTGTGAGAGCCAGATTAAGGGCCTGAACCATCGTCATCTTAGCCATTTTCCACCTCCTCCCCTGTAGCGGCCGTCTCCTGAAGGAATTCCTCCCTTTGCTCTTTCAGGCTGGGAGGCATCTCTCCATAGGCATGTTCGAACATATCCCGGGGGTCTCCCAGTTTGCTCATCTGCTCTTCGGCCCGGTCGACGGCCCCCTGGATCTCTGCCTTTACCTCTTCCTCCGCCTCACCTATCGTCTCATCCGAAAGCAGGCCCTTCTTTTTGAGGTATTTCTGGAAGCGGGATATGGGGTCCCGCCGGGCCCAATACTCGACCTCTTCGTCGCTGCGGTAGCGTTTTGGGTCATCCGCTGTCGTATGCATCATCATGCGATAGGTGACGCATTCGATCAGGGTGGGACCGCCGCCCTCGCGGGCCCTTTCCACCGCCTCCACGGCCGCGTAGTAAACAGCGAGGATATCGTTGCCGTCCACCTGAATGCCGGGGATGTCATAGGCCAAGGCCTTCTGGGCGAGGGTTTTTGAATGGGTCTGCCGGATTCTTGGAACCGAAATGGCCCACTGGTTGTTCTGACAGACGATGATCGCCGGGACCTGATAGACGCCGGCGAAATTGAGCCCTTCATGAAAGTCCCCCTCAGAGGTTCCCCCGTCACCAAGGAAGGTGATGGCCACATCATCCTTTTTTCTGTATTTGATGGCCCAGGCGATGCCCACGGCGTGAAGGACCTGGGAGCCGACGGGTATGGCTATGGGGAGATCATTACGGTCATCCTCGACACGTCCTCCTTCATTATAACCACCGAAGTTGAGAATAACGCTCTCCATTTTTTTCCCGCGCCACAATTCGGCTGCCGTCTCCCTGAAGGATGGCGCCATCCAGTCCGAAGCCCTCAAAGGGGCCACTGCGCCTAATTGGGAGGCCTCCTGCCCCTTGATGGGGGCGAAGGTTCCGATACGGCCCTGTCTCTGGAGGTTGAGCAGTCTTTCATCAAACCTGCGTCCCAGGAGCATGGCGTGATGAAGCCTTAAAAGAAGGTCATCCGGGATATCGGGCCTTAGGGACTCGTCCACCTCCCCCTCTTCATCCAGTATGGAAAGGTATTCCACCTGATAGGGAAGATCAATCGGTTTTCTTGGCATTGCTGACTCCTTTTGTTAATCCTAAACTGAGCAGTTCCAGATTCCCAGTTCTAAGTTGAAAGGTTATAAAAGCATAAAACCATTTTTAACTTTGAACCTGGAACCATGGGTAGTGTCTGTTGTCTGTTGTCAGTGGTCCGTTGTATAAGTGATTTAAATACGTTATGTAACAAGGTTGTTTGATCTTAAATCATCGCAACTAACTGAAAAAGTAGCCATTTTAGTCATGACTACAGACAAGGGACACTACCGAATTCTGAACCGCCAAGTTATAACTGGGGGCAACCCGTTGGATTGCCATTCATGGGAATATAATGGATTATTTTCCCATTGAATATAGGGTGAAACCTGTATTTTTTAAAATTACCCGGTATCCTTTTTTCGGGAAACCTCTTTGGCCCTCCAAACCGGGCAATCCGCGGGAATGCCGGGGATATAGGCTGCATTTCCCCTCCCCTATTCCCCAATGGTAAGCAGTTGCCCATCCCTGCGGGCAAGGTGGAACATGAACATAAAAAGAACGATCCCGACGGCGAGATAGATAGCGTTCAGGTATACGGCCCTCAGGAAGAGATCGAAGTCGAATCGACCCTGCATCAGAAGGGCGCGCATCCCTTCGAAGACGCACGCGGCTGGCGTGGCCCGGGATAAGGGCTGAAGCCAGGTCGGGAGCGCTGAAACCGGATAAAAAACCGCTGAAATCGGCTGAAAAAAGAAGATGATGGCCCATGCCAGGCCCTCAGCCCCCTGGCCGAATCGCAAAATGAGGCCTGTGACAAAAAGACCGATGGACCATCCCATGATGATGAGATTGACAAAAAAGGCAACCAGGGCCGGGCCCAAATGGAAAAGATTGAATCCATAGGCGAGGGCGGCGATCATGATCATCATAAGGGTTGCAACGGAGGTTCGCAGGATGCCTACGACCACCTGGGCGATGACGAACTCGAAGGGGCTCAGGGGGCTGACAAAGATACCCACCAAATTTCGGGACCATATTTCTTCGAGAAAGGTCATACTGACCCCGATTTCTGCCCTGAACAGGACATCCCAGAGGATCAGCGCCCCCAGAAATACAGGGACTACGGCCGGGAGATTGAGGCTGAGCTGTTTGAGGTAAAGGCTGAGAAAGCCCCACAGGGTGAGACTCATGACGGGCCAGTAAAAGAGGTCAAGAATCCTGGGCCATGATCCCTTGTAAAGGTAATAATGACGGCGGACCAGGGCCAGTATCCTCCGAAAGGCCATTATTTTTCACCCCTGCGGGCAATGTCGATAAAAACTTCTTCCAGGTCCTTACGTCGATATTGAGAAATGATTTCACCGGGCCTTCCCTGGGCCACAGCACTTCCCTGCTTGATGATGATTACCCTGTCACAGATCCTCTCCACCTCCTGCATGTTATGGGACGAGATCAGGATGGCCGCCCCTCTTCTTTCTCTATAGGAGATGAGGGTGCCCCTCATTTTTTCGGCGCCATCCGGATCAAGACTCACCGTGGGTTCATCCAGGAGCAGAAGTTCCGGTGCGTTCAGCAAGGCCTTGGCCATTGCCACCCGCGTCTTCTGGCCGGATGAGAGCTCACCAAAGCGGCGATTGAAGAGGCCGGAGATGTCCAGCTCCCGGCACAGGGCATCGAGACGATTTTTCTTGTCCTTCACACCGTAAAGGTCGGCATAGATACTCAGGTTTTCCCTTACAGTCAGCCGGTGAGGAAGTACCACGTAAGGGGAAGAAAAGTTCATGCGTTCAAGAACCCGCCTGCGGTTTCTCTCCGGGTCGAGGCCGAAAATCCGGATCAGCCCGCTCGTCGGAATGACTAAATTAAGCAGCATGGCTATCGTCGTGGTCTTGCCTGCGCCGTTGGCGCCGACCAGCCCTAAAATCTCTCCGGGGGCCATATTAAATGAGAGGCCGTTCACGGCCAGGGTCCGACGGTAGCGTTTGGTCAACCCCTCTACCTGTAAAAAGGGCGTTCCTTTTTCCATCTTCGATCCGTCCTAACACTTTAGCCTTTTGAAAGATGGTTAATAAAGAAGAGATTGCTGAGCACCCAAGCTTTTGAAAAGGACTAAATAGTTACGATCCATCAACAGATACTGCCGGGTTTTTACGGGCAGCATGTAACAGGTTTCAGCCTAATTCGGTATTGTTCCCGCTTTAAAAGTCTGTAGGAGGTGATACTAACCGAAGAATCAGGCGAAGTCATACTTTTTTTCTTTTTTTTTACATTTCATGAAAGGGATCCATACCCATCGTCTGAGATGCTTGATGGTGGATCAGGTGTGAATATGCCCATTTACATTGCCTAAGAATTTGTGATAGGTTCGGAAAGCATTCATGATATTTCATGGTTGTTTACCCTATCTTGAGCGCCCCCGTGCTGTCGGCCCGAAAAGGCCGGCTATACCCGAGGACAGGATGAAAAAGGATTGAAATGATATTACATAGGATGCTTTATGGTTCCAGGTTTCAGGACTTGAGTTTTCCTATTTCTGACACCTAAAACCCGAAAACAATATCCGGATGTCGGATATTGCTACATTATTAGGATCGATCTATTGGTAAGGAGGTCTAAGACGTGGCGGAATTAAAAAACAGAAAATATATCGTGGATGCGTTGAAGATGCCGGAGTCAAAGCAGAAAATAGCCGAGGAGTATAAAAAATTTGCCACTCGTATTTTGTGGCTGGATGACAAGGTCGTGGAAGGGGCCTTCCACATGAACACCGCCTGGTATCTGAAGGCCGCCGAAACCCTGGAAAAGACACCTCATACCCATGACTCCGATGAGATCATCGGTTTTTTCGGCAACAATCCGGAAGATCCCTATGACCTGGGCGGAGAAATCGAGATCTGGCTGGAAGACGAGAAATATATCCTGACGAGGACCAGTATGATCTTTGTCCCGGCCGGGATGAAACACTGCCCCCTGACACTCCGGCGTGTGGACAGGCCCATCTTTCACTTCACCACTGTCCCCGGAGGCCAGTATATCAAGAAGGAATAAATTGGAGGATGAAAAACAGTGTTCGAGAGACCGTATAACCGGAATGAGCTAACCTGGCAGCAAAGACGGGAAGCGCGTTTTGACCGCTGGATAAATCCTGCGGATGTTGAATTCGACAGCCCGGAAGCGGAAAAGCTTTACAAAGAGAGGGCCACGCGGCTGGCCAAGGCCGCCAAGCTGGAGATTCCGGACCGCGTACCCTGTATGCTGCCGGCCGGCTGGTTCCCGGCAATGAATGCCGGGATCAGGTAATTCCAAATCACGGCTGAAGGGGGACAAAAAGATGACATCGATTTTTAACATCATCTTCATCCCCTCCGATCATGAGGGTCAGCCCCCCCTCATCCGTATGGAGATAGCCACTCGGATCACTCACGGCTGCGTCGATGACCCGGAAACCCTTCTCCTTCGCCTTTTTATAGAGATCTTTGCAGTAATCGGGACCGATCGAATTGGATATGATGATGATATCCCCTTCTTTCATACCCTCCCATATCCCGTCCTTGCCGAAAATCACTTCGTCCGTCTGGGGAATATTCCGAACCATGATGAAAACGGCCTCACTGTTGGCCGCCACTTCCCGGGGTAAATCGGCCGCCGCCGCCCCCAGGGCCCTTATCTCCTCCACTGCCTCTTTATTCAGGTCCCGGACCGTTACCGGAAACACCTTCTTTACCAGGGGTTTGGCCATGGCCATACCCATGTTCCCGACGCCTATAAATCCTACCCTCATAGTACTCATAACCGGACCCCTCCTTTTTGAGTACAGTTCATTACCGACGGCCTCACAAAAATTCCCAGAAGTCGTCACTCCCGCCCCGCGAAATTAAGCGGGATCTTCGACAGGCGCAGGGCATAAGGCGCAGGGCTCAGGGGAGGTTTAGTCTCCGTACCGATCCTCTCCTCCATTTACCCTCCCCAAACCCAGGGGAATCAAAAGCCTTTCCTCCACCTCCTTCGCGGTCCATTCCATATCGTTCCTTATCCGCCCTTCCCTGTATATTTCGATCATAGTCTCGGCATAATGTTTAAAGGTCCCGTAACCGCTGGAAACAGCCTGATCAATGATCCGCCAGTCGTTGCTTTGTGAGAACTCGGAGAAGGCCCCGGGAAGTCCGGCAAACAGCTCCTTTGCCAGGCCCTCCAGGAAGGCCGTGTAAAAGGCGAGTGATGCCGCCTTGCGGTTTCTGATGATGTATTGAAGCGTGCCATAATCGTTCGTATCGGCGAGGAGATCCTTGATGGTCCGGGCGAGAAGCTCTATGGGCGTGTGAGGAAATGCCGCGATGATTTCCCTCCATAGATCCCGGATAAAAACATCATCCCTTATCTCCCCCAGCTCATGGTGTATGTAACTGTCCATTTCGTCCGAGAAGATCTTCCGCAGGTTTTTCCGGAGCCCTTGCGTGTCCCGCTCGTTCAGTCCATAACTCTTAAGAGCGTATGCAAGGGCCCGGCGCCCCGAGTCCTTTATGAAAAAGATCTGATCCCAGAAGAACAGGATCCCCGACTCCTTTCGAATGAGAATACAGTCATCCTGGACAAGCGCCGGCAGGGTCAAAAGATCCCGTGCCTTTTCCCTTCCAAGAATATAGATCCTATGCCCGTCAACCCCCTTTTTTTCTTCAAGGTCCGCGAGAAAGAATGTTGGCCGAAGACTGCCGGCGTATCCGGCCCCGTAGAAAAGGCCTCGCGGCTCTAAGAAAGTGTTAATGCCCTTCGCGTCAAAGGGATCGTATCTTTTCCCTAAAATGGTGATATCCTCGAATTCCTGATCAACCAGATTTTCCCATTCGTCCTCTTTTTCCCCGATCCATTCTAATACCTTTGAAGAATCCCTTTCCACCCAGGGATCCAGACCATTTTCCCACTTGTACAGATCACGCATCCGCATGGCCAGACCGCATATGGAATAGAGGCCGGCATGTCTGGAATCGGATATTCGGCAGTTCCGTAAAACCTGAGCGGCTATTCTTTCTACTTCCAAAATATTCCTTTCCATGCACTGAAATGGATTTAAAAATAGTTGTCCGGTACCAGAGGTGCGAATAAAACCTGGCAGGCGATGTTGTCTCTTCAAGGGGATATCTTTTTAGAAATTCCAATGCATACTGCAGTGAACAAATATTTGGGATTTATACTTGCGAGCCTATGGGGGTTCGCTCTCTACAGTGCAAATCCCAAATATTTGTTCACAGGCTACCAGGCAAGTAGATATCCCTTTGAAGAGACAACATCGCCGGACAATTTACTTCCGGACAGAGCCCCTTATCTTTGACTCCCGATGCTCAGGATCCTTAACTGTGAAAATGGTTGTTTCCAATGGGGACCAAAAAAGCCGAGTCAATATCTTATCAAGATTACTTTTCATTAACATTATTGTCAAGGCAACGATAATCCTCTTGGATGTCCGGAATAGATCTTTTCCTTGCCCCACCATCCCCGTTTGAAT
>CAYTUL010000005.1:0-24526 GCA_964441135.1 uncultured Desulfobacteraceae bacterium
GGTAACCGTCCACCAGGTCCACGGCATTTGCCCTCTCCTCTTGACCGACAGTGGCGTTGGACATTTGAACAGATGTCTCTTTCGCCATCGAAAGAATATCATCAACCTGGCCCAAAGCGGATTCAGAAGCCGTTAACCAGGATCTCCCCATGGAGATATTTCTCCCCATCTGGTCGATATTGGCTAAGGAAGATCTGAGGTCCAGGACGGACACGAGACCGACCGGATCATCCGAAAGCTTATTTATTCTCTTAGTCGTGGTTACCACTTTCTGGGCATTGAACATATCCGTGGAGGCCCTGCCCAGGTTTCTCGTTACACCGTCGTATATTGTCTTGTTTGCAATTCTCATCCCTGCTCCTATCTCACGGCGTTTATAATCGCATCAAGCATATCCTGGGAAGTGGTAATCAATTTTGCGGCAGCGGTATAGGCGTGCTGATATTTAATCAGGTTTGCCATTTCTTCATCAAGTGAAACAGCCGATATATTATCCCTGGTTACGCTCATTTGATCCCTGATTACTTCTTTATATTCCCTTTCGCGTTGATTACTCTGGCTTTCAATCCCTATGGAACCAACGAGCATATGCAGGTAGTCTTCCATCGTGGCGTTGGTAACATCCTGGGACGTGGGGTTGCTTCCTCTCGTATAGGACCATCGTTTTATGTTCATGTCCTGATACTGAAGATCGGCTATGGCAAGGGCATTTGTGTTGTCCCCCGGAGCGAAAGCCCCATAGGTATCGGATGATTCCGATACGTTAATGGTAAAGGTATCTCCTCCTATATAATCCGTGGCGATGGTTCCATTAAAGGTGACTGTCACGCCTTCCGTTCCCAGTGCCGGAGAGCCTGCCATGGCTGTCGGTGCGGACCAGGCACCTCCGTCCTTCCTCCACTTGAAGGTCTCTGCAACGGGATCAATGATTTCTATCTCATAGGTTGCATCATCCGTGCCCGTATAGGGCCCGGCGGTTGTGATGATTCCTGTTGATGTGTTGCCGGTCGCCCCCACAGGCTGACCCACGTTGTTGTTAATAATCGCAGCAGCAATATTATTTTTATCGGATGTGATCGCGGCATTCACTCCAATGTCTATGGCGCTCGAGGAACGAAAGAAAGTATTTATTCCCAAGGCGGGCAATATATTGCTGTTATCGTCTGAGAAGGCGAACGTATAGCTGTTGTCGGCAACTATCTGGAGTTTACCCTCCGACACTGTTGCGGTGAGATTGGCATCTATGTTCGTGATGGTCGTTGCCAGACCGTCCAGTGTGGTCGTACTGGCAAGGATTGGTATGGATGTTGTGCTTACCAATGCACCGCTTTCGTCATATAACCACAGTTTAAAACTGCCATCGGTGATCTTATCATAAAAATCCAGGCCTGAATCAGCCGTCCCCATTTCCTCGGTGCTGTCTGTGGCGGAATAGGTTCCGGTCACGGAAGTGAAGGCATTAAGTCCTACACCCTGGCTGTGGCCCTTATTTATTTCCCAGATAGTCGATTTTGCCAGTTCGTCGAGATCCGCTTTGTATTTCGGAAGAACCTCATCTCTCACATCCAACCATCCGCCCATCTTACCACCCTGAATCGTATCTGTTATCGTTATCTCCGAGGTGATACTGCTTTGCCAGTTTATGTCGCTACCGTCAAAGTCGAGGAGATAGGTGTCAGCCCTGTTTACCAGGACATAACCTCTTCCAGTTGTGACGGTGAGATTTCCGTCATCATGTTCATAGGTGTTCAGATCGAGATATTCAGATAAATTGTTAACCAGCATGTTCCTCCGGTCTCTCAGGTCATTGGCATTTCCCGAAGACTCTATGACAAGGATCTGTTCATTGATATCCGCGATCTGGGTAAGTAGCTGGTTTACTTCTTCCACACCTTTTTCAATGGAGTTATCGATCTCCTGATCCATTTTGGTCAGATCGCTGTTGAGATCCTTAAAACTCTGGGCAAGGAGGGTGCCGTTCTCAGCCAAAAGATTCCTCTCTGGTTGTCCGGATGGATTGTTCGTGAGGTCGTTCCAGGCGTTCCAGAAATCAATAAACTGACCGCTTAGGCTTCTACCCGAATTCTCATTGAAGATTGTCTCCATCACATCCATATAGATTTCTTTTTCTGACATCGCAAGAAGATCCGTCTGGGCGTTTTGGAGTCTTTTTTCTATAAAATCGTTGGAATTTCTTACGATATCATAGAGTTCGACACCCCTGCCGAAGAGGAAACCCCCATAGGGCGCGGCTCTTTTGGCTTCAAGGATGGGTGTCTGCCTCGAGTAGCCTTCAGTGTTCACATTGGTAATATTATGGCTTATGACGTCCATTGCATATTGCTGGGCCAGGAGGGCGTCTTTCGCTAGATTTAATACGAGTCCGATTCCACCCATATTCAGACCTCACTATGATATATAAGATTGGATTCTCTACGATTTTTCTTCCCCGGACCATAGGGTTCCTCATTAAGCCCTGTCCTGGTACAGATTGAAATAATCTCATGAAAAAAATCGATGGTTTCTCTTATAAAAGACACATTTTCATGGATCCTTGCCTTTGCTTCTTCCCGGAGATCAAGGATAGTCTGAGACATTCCAATTATGGACTGTCTATCCTTTATGGGAATGTCTTTGTAGGACAAGTCCTTTCCTGCGATCTCCTGGAGCTGTTCTTTGGTTGCCTCCAAGGATTCCAGTATCTTTTGCTTCTCTTCCATGATCGACCATAGGCCTTTTAGATCCTGAATAATCAAGCTATCCCTTTCACGCTCGATACACTTTAAGAGTTCCATAAAAAGGGCAATCCTTTTCCGGTATACATTCTCAATCTCTAATATATCCAACTCCATTTCCGCTCCCTGAAGTATATATCGACAAATATTTTATAAAACTAAACCGGTGTTAAAATACATCCTAATTTTTTACATCGCACCCACCGGGATGCAGGGTGCCCCTTGGGGTATTCTTATGTCCCCATGACCTTTATCCCCATAATATGGATCAGGAACCCAGGAACTTCAGAGGATCCAGGTTCTTACCATGTCTTTTGACCTCGAAATGGAGATGGGGCCCTGTACTGCGCCCGCTCGAACCGACTCTTGCTATGGGCGCCCCCTTCTTTATCCAGTCTCCAGCTTTTACGAGATTGTCCCGGTTATGGGCGTAAACGGTAGTGAAACCATTGCCGTGATCGAGTACTACCCTGTTGCCATAGCCTTTCCGTTTGTCACTAATGAGGACCCTGCCGGACATGACCGCCTTCACTTGGGTCCCTTCCTCCGCGGCAAGGTCTATTCCGTAATGGAACCGGTCTTTGCCGGTGAAGGGGTCTTTCCGCCATCCGAAGGGAGAGGAAATGGTAGCTTTCAAAGGCCATCCGGGAGAGCTGCCATCCTCCAGACCCGAACCCTTGGGGCTTTCCAGGCCGGCTTTTAAAGGAACCTGATCGCTCAACTGCCGGTAAAGAAACTCAGAAAGGCTGTTGGTGCCGATTCCAGCCATTCTTTTTGATAATTCCTGATCGAATAGCGATTCATAGATCTCCTCCCCCTGTCCACCATGAAAGAGATCACATTTTTCAATGGTGCTTCGCATGCTTTTTAGAAGTTGATAGGTAAAAACGGATTCAAAATCCTTGCAGGCTTTCTTCAGCTCCCTATCCTTTTGTTGGAGCGGTTTATCCGGGGGCAAATAATCGGATGTTTTTACCTTTATATTCCCCATATTTTAATGACCTCGATAACTTGGTAGTGGCATTCGTTTGTTGTCCATGATCCGTTGGATAATTGATTTAAAAGACTTATTAAATGATCTCCAATTCCGCTTGGAGGGCCCCGCTGGCCTTTATGGCCTGAAACACGGTTATAAGATCCCTCGGTGAGACACCTATGGCGTTCAAGGCCTTTACAACGCTTCCCAGATTGGCACCATCCGGTTCTATAAGAAGCAGCTTGTTATTTTCTTCCCTGACATTAATATTTGAGTCAGGAGTGGTCACCGTCTCTCCCTGTGAGAAGGGGAGAGGCTGGCTTACATCCCTCTTTTCCTTTATCTGAACGCTAAGATTTCCATGGGCAATGGCCACCGAAGCGATCCTCACGTTCTCGCCCATAATCACGGTACCGGTACGTTCCGACAGGATTATCTTAGCTTCCATGTCAGGTTGAACGTTGATCTGTTCCAGGGAGGCTACAAGATCCACCAGATTACCCCTAAAAGCCTCCGGGACATCAATCTTGACGGTACCGGCATCCACAGGAGACGCTATGGGTGTCCCCAATTCCTGATTAACGGCCTCGGATAACCTGAGGGCGGTTGTAAAATCAGGTTGATTGAGGGCAATGGTCAAATTTTGCAACTTGCTAAAATCAAAAGGGATCTCTCTCTCTATCGTCGCACCGCCCGGTATCCGGGCCACAGTCGGGTGGTTTTTCTGTACTCCCCCTCCTGCGGCGCCTGCAGAGGCAAAACCTCCCACAAGCAGGGGACCCTGGGCCATGGCATAAACATTGTTATCCACACCTTTCAGGGGTGTCATGAGAAGTGTTCCCCCCTGAAGGCTTTTCGCATCTCCTATGGACGATATCAGGACATCGACCGTACTTCCCCTGCGTGCGAAGGGCGGGAGATCGGCAGTGACCATCACTCCTGCGACGTTCGCGACTTTGACCTGATCCGAGAGGGTATGAACCCCGAGACGTTCCATCATATTGACAAGGGACTGGGCTGTAAATTTCGTGCCGGAGCCGTCACCCGTTCCGTTGAGCCCCACTACCAGTCCATATCCGACAAGTTGATTCGTTCTTACCCCCTTTAAGGAAGCTATATCTTTAATCCTCGCCCCGGATGCCAAAGGACAGTCCAGTATGGGAAAGATGATAAAAAGGGCTATGAAGAACAGACTCGAACCTTTATGGAATGATTTCATCCTCTCCTCCTTTAAAATGGCCATACAAAGTCCACCGCCCTGGCAAACCATCCCGGTCTCTGTTTATCGCTTATGGAACCGCTGCCGATATATTCAATTTTTGCATCCCCAATATAACTGGATAACACGGTATTGTCCGGTGATATGTCTACGGGTCTGATCAGGCCTGAAAGGATGATGAACTGTGTCTCGTTATTTACTTTTACCTCGCGGGTCCCTTTGATATAAAGGTTTCCATTTGGTTTAACCTCAATGACCCTGGCCGTAATGGAGGCTGTCATGCTCTCGTCCCTGGTGGTTGTCCCGGATCCATTGAAACTATTTTGGATGGAACCTTTGAACATCGAGGAGTTATCATAGGCTTTTCGTACATCACTTTTTCCAAAGGAGGTTAAATTTTTCATTTTTCCTTCCCAGCCTAAAAGATTATCGATACCTGCGTCGATGGATGATTCACGGCCTGACTGGGTGCTTGCCTTTTTGCTCGCCTTGGATGTTTCAACGATATTTACGGTAACCAGATCTCCCACTTTATTGGCCCGTAAATCCTGGAAAAGGTTTCTCGATGAGATCTCCTTCCATAGGTTCGCTTCCTCCACCGGATCCCGCACTTCGGGAGTTATTTCTATGGGATCTTGCTCTGCCATGATCCGTGACACGGCGAGCTCGGGTTCTGCCTTTGAACGGACACCTGAGCACGCGTTCATAAATAGCAGACTAAAAATAAAAAACAGAGATAGGAAGCTCCTCAACATGATATTTCTCTCCTGTTATTTAATAATGGAAAAGGAACCGAAATTTCTAAAACCGGACTTCCACGAGCCCGGGTCCCGTTACCGTGGCAAATATCTCTTTACCGCTGCTGACATTAATGACCTTGACCTGATCGCCTGATCGACCGTCTTCAAGGACTTTTCCTAAGGTGGTAATTCGGATTTCCTCATTTTCAGCCTTGATTAATACGCGATGCCCCTTTTTTACGAGTGGTGGAGTTTCGATCATGTTTGACAGGATGGTTTGACCCGCCTGGATATTACGAACGGCTCTTTTCCCGACCGCATCCACAACCTTCGTAATGAAGTTCTTCTGAAATCGCTGGTTATTTTCAGTAGTTATTATCAGATCATTAGCGGTGATAATCTGTCCCGCGTTTATTTTTAAGGCCGCCTTAAGCACATCCTGGTTTATGCTTATTCTCCCTGACAGGGGAACCTTGCGTACCTGTTTTCCATCCACAAAAAGAACCAGGGTCAGGGCAATATTGCCAATGAAATCTCGATTCAACTTTTCCTGTATTTCCCAGTAAAGTTTTCCTTCGGGTAACATGATGGTCTCTGGTGTGCTGATCCTGTCAAATCGAAGGTTCTCCAAAGGCCATGGGGAATTCTTTACCACATATTCTTTAAAGATCTCTTCCAGCCGGTCAGAGCCGATGATCTGAGCGCTCCTGCAGACTCGCGAGGTCTCGGGGATTGTAATATGGATATCGTCATATTTGGAAATGAAGGAGCCTATTTTGTATATTAAAAGATTCTCATTGATTTTATGATGGACCCCAGGAGGCGGGGCGGATCCGATCTCTATATGTTGTAATTGATTGACACGACCGTCATCAGCGGGAGTAAAGGAAGCGATATCGCCTAAGAAGATCTTTTCCCCCTTCACCGTGGTCAGCTCTTTTACCCGGATCTCAAGCGCGAAGGCCGGTGTAAGAATTCCTCCCAAAAGGAGGATAGGAATGAGAACGAAATAAACCATTTTCGATCGAATAGCGGATAGGTTCATTATGATTTCCTTATCTCTTTATATTATTGGCCATCTGCATCATTTCATCGGCCGCCTTGATGGATTTTGAAGATATCTCATAGGCGCGCTGCCCTGATATCATGTTGACCATCTCTTCCACCACATCCACATTTGACATCTCGAGAAAGCCCTGTGCCACGGTTCCCATACCGTCCACGCCCGGGTTGCCCTCAACCGGATCACCGGAGGAAGAGGTTGGGCGGAATCTGTTGCCCCCTATACTGAGAAGACCGGAAGGATTGCTGAAACTGTACAGGGTCAACTGACCGCTGGTCGTAGTTGTCATACCGTCTGCGGCAAGACCTACTATGCTTCCTCCCGGATCAATCGAAAAAGTGACCGTGTTTGTTGGTACAGAAAATTCAGGCTGGAGACGGTCACCCTGAGAGGTTACCAGGTATCCTTCACTGTCCAGTTTAAAGGCCCCGGATCTAATGTACATCTCTTCACCGTTACTCAGGATTTTGAAAAATCCCTTTCCCTCGATAGCGAGGTCAAAGGGATTCTGAGTCTCGACATAGTCTCCCTGTGAAAAGATCTTCTGGACGGAAACCGGCCTCGTGCCCATTCCAATCTGTATCCCTGTCGGAATCTGTCCACCTGAACTGGTGTCCGCTCCCGGGGCCTTAAGGGTCTGATAAAGAAGATCCTCAAAATCCGCGCGGCTCTTTTTAAAACCGCTTGTATTCACGTTGGCAAGGTTGTTGGCGATAACGTCCATATTGAGCTTCTGTGCCGCCATTCCCGAAGCCGCTGTCCAAAGGCACCTTAACATATCTCATTCTCCTTTTTACCTGGTAATAGTGTTCTCTTTTTGTATGATTCGATTCCGGGCCTCGCCGCTGCCAGTCAACAATCCGGGCAAGGGATTACACTCCCGGAAAATTATCGCAATCGTCCTACCTGGTTGATGGCTCGATTATTAAGCTCATCCAAAACCTTCATCGCTTTTTGAAAGCTTTCAAAGGCCCTTAGGCTGTGAATCATACTGACCATCTCTTCGGCTACGTTAACATTTGAAAGCTCCACATACCCCTGTTTTACCCTGCTGTCCGGCGGAAATGCCTTTTCCGAAGTTACATCCGATATTTTACTGAAAAGGTTGCTTCCTTCATGAATGAGGTTTTCAGAGTTCTCAAAATCAACTAATTCAAGCTGGTCAACGGCTATTCCATCAATCGAAAGAGCACCACGCTCATCGAAACTTATCTTGTCCCCGTTTATTCTTACGGGTCCGTTCTTCCCCATCACCAAATAGCCGTCCTGGGTTATTAAATACCCCTGGGGGCTCAATGTAAAATTTCCTTTCCTGGTATATCTGAAACCTTCCGGCGTATTGATCTTGAAGAATCCCTTGCCAAATATGGCAAGATCCAGTTTGTTTCCGGAAGATCGGATGTCACCCTGGCTCATGTCTGTCCTGATATTGAGTAGAAAGGGGTCCTGGATGCCTTGCTTAATATCGATCCCTGTGTCTCCATTCTCGATTTGTTCCAGCGTCTGCTGGAACGAGATCCTGCTCTTTTTAAATCCAATGACCGCGGAATTTGCCAAGTTGTTGGAGATAATATCCATCCTTATCTCCTCTTTTAGGCAACCCAAAGATGATTCAAGCATTCCGTTAAACATTATTTACTCCTCATTTACCCGACGAATCGGCTTTGTTTTCTTTTTTAGCAATTATCATACCATTCATATGATTATTTTCTAATCGGGGAATTTTGCTCTAACTATCTTGTTTTACTAATGTTTTATTGGCGTTCCCTATTATTGATCGATATCCGCAGAGGGTTTTGGTCGCGGTATCCGGACGGATTTCCAGAATGATGGGAAAATATTGCCTATTTTATGTCCATCCAGAAACAGTCCATTTCCGGATTTCGAAGGGAAGAGTATTCAAGATGGGGTTCTGTTTTATAGTATAAGGCCGTTCTTACGTGCTTTTCTCTCCCATTCGCCGGTTGAGCCGATAGGCAAAGGCGAGAATTTCCGCCACGGCCCGGTAGAACTCGGGCGGGATCTCTTCCTGAAAGTCAAGCTGGATGAGGGCTCCGACCAGATCAGGGTCCTCTGAGATGGGGATGCCTTCCTTTAACGCGATCTCAATAATTCGTTCCGCTATGGACCCGGTCCCTTTAGCTGTGACCTTAGGAGCATTATCCTTGGCCTGATCATACCGGAGAGCTACCGCTTTCTTGAGTTTATTATTTGTCATTTAATTATAAGTAGTGTCCATCCAGAAATAGCCAATTTCTGGATGGAGCTTTCAGCGGTCAGCAGGCAGCAGTCAGCCAAGTCTTTGTTTTTAATTTCTTTTGCTGTCAGCTGATAGCTGAATGCTGATAGCGCGAATCCAAAAGCCTTCGTTTTTGGATGAGCACTAAGTAATGAAGAATTGTCTATATTATAAGATGCATAGACTCGGATTGTTCTTCCTCAGCACAAGGATCCTCTTTTACATCGCATAGTATAGTCCCTGTCGTTATACCCAAATCCCGGAGACCCTTTTCGAGTAGATGAATATTCGCGGTTAAATAATTCGCTTTTTCCGTGTCTTCAGCGTGGATTCTAATCCCAATTATTGATTCAATAATGGATACATCGAATTCAACCTGTCCAAGGTGTGTAAAATCGAGGAAAATGGAGAAATTTAATCCTTCCCTTTCGTCGCTATTCCGGACGAATAATTCCCCTTTCCTGAACCCATCGTCTCCAAAGCCCGGTATAAAAAAAAACCAGCCGGTATCTTCCCTGATGCCTGAGAGGTTTTGAAGCTGATCCTGCTCTATGAGAGAGATGGCCTGTTTTATTTTGTCGGTCATTGGTTTTAAGCCGTGATGATTCGGATCTTCGGAACGCAGGCTGCTCTCTAAAGAAAGCAAAAGCCCTTTTAAATCAGAGGTAATAAGCCTGTTCCATGTCTTGTTTTTTTCTCCCATCAGGGATCGAAGGACCTTGTTTTCCCAGAATAATCCGCTTCCAAGGATTAATCGATGGAGCCAGAGACCATTATTATCCCCAAGATCTTTATAAAGAATGGACGGAATAAACTGCCGCAGGCTTTTAATGGCTTGAATCGTTGTATCGGATAATCCCCTAATGTTATCGGCCCTGGATAATGTCTTGATTAGATTCGTTAATTTAGCCCCGGTAACGGTCTTGAAGGAGTCGGACGGGACATGGGCTCCAGACCTGGTTATGGTACCGTCCAATACCTTCAGCTCCGTTTGGGAGCCCATATTCTTAACCTGGAAATGATATGTCTTTCCCTCTTTGAGGCCCAGCGTGGTATTGGCGCGAAACTGTTGCCCCCTGTAGGAGACGAGGACCTCATTAGGGGGGTATTTTTTAACCACGGTCCCCTTTATGATTTCACCAGGACTTAACTTCAGGTCTCCCTGCTGATTCGCTTGCAAGCCAGGGCTCGGAGAAGGTCGGGGATGGAAGATTCGATTTAACAATTTCGTCTCTCAATTTTTTACTTAATGACGATCCAGAAACAATCTGTTACTGGATGGAGCTTTCAGCCGTCAGCGGTCAGCAGTCAGCTAAGTCTTTGTTTTTATAATATTTTGCTGATAGCTGAATGCTGATTGCTGATAGTGCGAATCCATAAACGATGGTTTATGGATGAGCACTACTTAATAACAGGGAGTTAGCAATAAAAAGTAATCCGGCCAAAGGGTCCGGAGAATATATTAAACTCTCTTTCGGGTATTTGAATCTCCAGCCTTTTTCTGAAGTTTGGCCAATAGTTCAATTTCCCCTACAGAGATTCCCAGATACTGAGCGATCTCCTCCTTGGACAGACCCTTTTCAAGGAGGGCATCGACCGATGCTCTTATTTGGCGGGCGTCCTTTAAGGTGCCTGTTATATGAGACATGGTTGAACCGAATTCCTTTACTATCTCTTGCATTTGTCGAAATGATTCGTTCGCCCGCCTGAGATTGTCTTCCATTCGGGTAAAAGTCCTATGGCTTAATTCTCTTTTTTCTTCCAGATTTCTATCGAGGCTGATGCTTAGCTCCTTCATTTCGGCCAGAATTTTTTCGGATTTCAGGAATATGGTTTCCGAATGATTTCCTGCCTCTTTTCGCTTTAAATGAAATCTAATGAACCAGACCAGTAGGGCGGCTATAAAAAGATCAATGATTATCTGGCCGATAATCCAACCCTGAAATTCCATCAAGAAACCATCCATTATATTTTCAGATCTATTTTACGGGAGACCAATTTTTTCTTCTTGGCGGAACCGTAGCCAATCTGTATTTCCGAATCACCGTCGTCCATTTTACCCTCTTCTTCCGGTTCCCGGGTTTTCAGGTCATCCTGGACATCCTTCTCTTCTTTATTTTTTTCCTTCCTCTTTTCGTTACGGTGCCGGTGGTCATCCGTTTTTCTCTTTTTCTGGATTTTCCATACCCCCCCTGAGTTGGGAGAAACGGGGACGGTTCCATTAAGTTTTGAATAGATAGCCATTTGATATTTTTCCTATTCAAACTGTTTCATAAATACTTTATCTCCTTTACCTTTATCACCAGGTCCCTTACTCCTAAGGAATCTTGAAGGATATTACTCATCCCGTTTTCCAGAGAAACGATCATGGTATTAAGGTCTTCATCTTGGTCGGCGAGTTCCGAGATGTACTGGTAGAGGCTATTTCGAATCTGTATTTTTTTTTTCTGAAACCGGATCGAGGCAAGACCGTTCCATATAACCGTTAAATCTATCCTGATCGCTCCCCTTGAAGATTCAGCAGAAGGGGGAATAAAAAAAGGGGATATCCTCTCTTCCTTTAGGTTATCGTTTTTCGAAACAATTAAAGGGGTTAATGGTTGCAATCCATTTTTTTTGGGCGACAGCACCGGGAGGAATTTAATGCCTAAACCCGCAAATATCAGAAATAGAATGAAGCCGGCTAATAAAATCCATTTTTTAGATCCAAAAAGATATTTGCCGCTCTTCCCTTGGTCGCTGACTTCCTGGTCGTAATCATCCAGATCCTCTCGATCCTCTTCATCGTCGGGACCCTGTTTCTCCATCTCCTTTTCTGCCGGTGCCTCGATATCGCTCTTTTCTTTTTTTTCAGCCATCTTTATTTATCGAAGTACTCCCTCAAACCAATGCGAAGTCTAATAACCGCTTTGGTATGTAACTGGGAGACCCTCGATTCCGTATAACCCATGACTTCACCAATTTCTTTCATGGTTAATTCTTCATAGTAGTAAAGAGAAATCACCGTACGTTCATTTTTAGGTAACCTGTCTATGGCTTTTGCGATGACACGCACTATCTCTGCCCGATTGAGAGATTCCAGGGGGGTAATATCCATTGCAATGGAACTCAGACCACCCTGCCCATTTGAAAGTAACTTCGTATTCTGATTGATGACTTCATATTCATTAATGATAGATATTCCGCGGGCCTCATCAAGGAGTCGATGAAATGAACCAATATCCAAATCCAATTCTTCGGCTACCTCCTCATCCCTTGCGGGACGCATCTTCCTGCTTTCCACTCTCGCATAGGCTTCCTCAAGTCTTTTCGCGTTTCTCCTTACCGAACGAGGAACCCAGTCCATGGATCTGAGTTCATCAATCATCGCCCCCTTGATCCGGAATTCGGCATAGGACTTAAATTCTACCCCTTTTTCAACCTCAAATCTGTCGATTGCATCCAAGAGCCCCATGAGACCAGCGCTTATCAGATCATCCTGACTGATATGCTGAGGGAGCCTCATGGCCAGCCTGCCCGCGATAGTCTTAACCAGCGGAGCGTACCGTGTTATTAATTTTTCCTTTTCAACCGGATCAATTTCCTTTTTAGCAGGAGGCATCACCTGGTTGTATTTTTTTAATCTGTTTGTCACTGGGGTGGCCATTCGGCTTTCCGATCTCAATAATTCAATAACTGATGCCAAAAGAATTTTATATCACCTTCAAAAACAGCATCATCATCGTTCGCGAGAAGTCTTTTTGCCAGATTCATGAAGCTCTTGCTGGCAGGCGTATTCGGATGCATTTTAAGAATTGTCTTCTGCCTTCTTACCGCTTTTGGGATTAGCTCGTCATAGGGAATCCAGCCCAGGTAGTCTAAAGAGAGAGAACCTAAATATCGGTCCGCCACAATACTCAGGCTTTTAAATATTCGATCCGCCTCGATATCGTTGCGGGCGGAATTAACAAGTACTTTAAATCTTTTTTGGTGATACTTATTAGTCAATACCTTTATAAGGGCGTATGCGTCTGTCAGGGAAGTGGGTTCATTCGTGACGATTACTACCCGTTCCATGGCGGCGAAGTTAAAATACATGACATTGGAAGAGATACCAGCTCCCGTATCTATCAGTATCACATCAAACCGGTCATTGAGGGCGTCGAGCTCATCCAGGAGAAAGAGCCTTTGCGCTTTATCCAATTCCGTGAGTTCCTGTATGCCCGAGGCTGCAGGAAGCAGCTTGAAACCGCCGGGAGCTGTTATGATGACGTCCTCTAATCTCTTTTCTCCCTTGAGGACGTGATTGATTGTATAGCGGGGATTCAGACCAAGCAATATATCCATATTTGCAAGACCAAGGTCGGCATCAAGAATAAGGACCCTTTTTTTCAGGTTTTGAATTGCCTCGGCGAGGTTGGCTACGATATTTGTCTTGCCCACACCACCTTTACCGCTTGTTACCGAGATGACCCGAATTCTCTGGCCGTTATCGCCCCGGGCTTTTAAGGTCTTGCGAGTATTCTGATTGTTCCCTTTAACCAAACTTCTAAGACCTGTAGCTTGATCCATCTCATTTCCCTTTACTTACCGAATTATTTGGCGTTTCACTCATCCCGGCCAGGAGAAGGGACGCTAATTTCTTCCTGGAAGCGAATTCAATATCTTCCGGCACCTGCTGACCCGTTGTAAAAAATGAGACAGGCCTTCGCCGTGATATGAGAAAGTTAATCATTGTGGATATATCCTGAGTTTCATCAAGTTTTGTGAAGATATAACTTTGATATGGTATTACGCCGAAACTCTTTTCAGCCTTTATAAGACTTTGGTACTCCGTATTAGCGCCTAAAACCAGGAAAGGATGAATATCCTTTTTTATCCGAAATAGATTTTTCAATTCAGCTATATCCTTCCCGTTTGCAGGACTTCTACCCGCTGTATCGATGAAGATCCTGTCGCAATCGCCGTGTTTGTTGACGGCCTTTTCAAGATCCTTGCTGTTAACGGCGACTTCAAGAGGAACGCCCATAATTCGAGCATAGGTCTGTAATTGGGCGGTAGCGGCGATTCTGAAGGTATCAAGGGTGATCAGGGCCGTCTTCACACCTTGCTGGACACTGCTCAGGGCGGCCAGTTTCGCCAGAGTGGTCGTTTTCCCAACGCCTGTAGGGCCGATAAAGGAGTATATCTTTTTGTCCCTGTCATGCCCGCCATTTCTATCTATCTTAATTTTAGAAAGAACTTGTAACAAGGATTCTTGAAGCAGACGGGAAGATACCTTTTGGGTGTCTTTGTTCGCCGTACACTTTTCATGCATCAGTTCCCTGATGATTTCCGGTTTCAGACCGAAGGTTTTAAAATTCGTATACCTGTCTCTGAAATCAAGATTAAAAAAGAACTCCGGTTTGAGTATGGAACCGGCGTCAGCGCATAAAAGGGCATTTTTAATCTCTTTGAGCTCCATCTCCAACTGATGAAGGCCGTTCCGGGGGGGCGTTGGATCCCCTGGAGTAACAGCCGGTGTTTCATAATCCACGGCAGCGGTTACCTCGATCTTTGGCCTGGATCTCCCCGGATCTTCATTCGAGGACGGTATGGTCCTTGTTCTGATGATGATGGCCTCTGATCCCATATCTCTCTTCACCATCTTAATGGCTTCCCGGGCATCTCTGGCAATGAATCTCTTGATATTCATCCTATTAACCTATCTCTCCCATTGATTGTATTTCAATACCACCCGGGATCTCATTATGGGAAAAAACCGCTACCTGAACCTGAAAACTCTCACATAATTTTTTCAGATGTCGTCTGATGGCCGTGGAACATAGGATGACCGGTTGTTCGATTTTTATGGAAACGCTTTCCAGGCTCTTTTGAATGGAATCGATAATCGTGCTGGCTTCCTTGGGGCCAAGGGCGAGGAAGGCCCCGTAATCCGTCTGGTTTATGCCTCTAACAATAGCCTCTTCCACGTCCGGTTTTAAATTTAACACTTTAAGGATTTTATTGTCATCAAGGTAGGGTTTCGTTATCGATCGAGCCAGTCTCTGTCTGACGTATTCGGTCAGTAAGTCGGTATCCTTCGTAATCGAGGCGTAGTCCGAAAGTGTTTCTATGATTGTCAATAGATCTCGAATAGAGACCTGCTCTCGAACGAGGTTCTGTAAAACCTTTTGAATTGAACCAAGTGTCAGAAGATTTGGTGTCAGCTCTTCCACGACTTTGGGAGCGGTTTTAGACACGTTGTCTAAAAGACTCTGCACTTCTTGTCTCCCTAAAAATTCGTAGCCATATTGTCTAACAACCTCAGACAGGTGCGTTGTAACCACGCTTGGAGGCTCGACGACGGTATATTCAGCCAATTGGGCATCCCCTTTCTTTTCGGGAGTAATCCACACCGCAGGCAATCCGAAGGCGGGATCCTTTGTTTTGATGCCTTCAATCTTCGTCTTGGCATCCCCCGGATCAATCGCCAAATAGTGATCGACCAGGAGCTCTCCCCTTGCAACCTCATTTCCCTTAATACAGAAAGTGTATTCATTGGGCTTCAACTCCAGATTATCCCTTATATGAAGTGAAGGCATAATGAGTCCCATTTCAATGGCGAACTGCCTTCTTAATGCTCGTATACGATCAAGCAGATTTCCCTGGCTCTTATTATCGACGATAGGTATCAGCCCGTAACCGATTTCAAGCTCCAGCATGTCCAGTGGAAGCAGGCCTTCCAACTCTTCATGGCTGTACTCTTTTGTGGCCTCTTCGGAAGGTTCAGCCTTCTCAGCAATTTTTTGTTGTTTCCGCGAAGTAAGGACCCGTGAAAGAAAAAAGACAAAACCTGCCAAAAGCATAAAGGGGATGAAAGGCATACCGGGGGCTATGGAAAAGAGAAAGATTATAACCGATGCGATGGTAAGTGCGCGTGGCTGTAAACCGATTTGATGAGCCAATTCCGATCCGATATTTTCTCCTTCTGATGAAGCCCTGCTAACCAGTACGCCGGCTCCCGTAGAGATAATAAGGGCGGGTATCTGCGAAACAAGCCCGTCTCCTATGGTCAGGAGGGTATAGTTTTGAACCGCGGTACCGAGGTCAAGGCCAATCTGCAATACACCGATTATGAGACCCCCGATTATATTAATAAGGGTTATAATAATCCCGGCAATGGCATCTCCACGAACAAATTTACTTGCACCGTCCATGGCACCATAGAACTCGGCTTCCTTGGCGATCAAAGCGCGGCGGATTCTGGCCTCCCCTTCATTGATGATACCGGCGTTCAGATCCGCGTCGATGCTCATCTGCTTCCCCGGCATGGCGTCGAGGGTAAAACGAGCAGCGACCTCTGCTATCCTGCCCGAACCTTTTGTTATTACAACGAAGTTAATAACCACGAGAATGACAAAAACGACCAGTCCAACAGTTGGGTTGCCACCCACGACAAATGATCCGAAACCCTTTATTATCTTCCCGGCAGCGAGTGCCCCGCTGTGCCCGTTCAGGAGAATTAATCGGGTCGATGCGATGTTAAGAGAGAGACGAAAGAGGGTAGTGATCAGCAACAATGAAGGAAATACCGAAAAATCCAGTGGCTTGACCACGTATATGGTAACTAAGAGGATTAATATCGCCAGCGTAATATTAAAGGCCAAAAGGACGTCGAGCATCACCGTGGGCATAGGAATGATCATGACCATTAGGATACCTACGATTCCCACGGAGATCCCGATATCCAGGTTCGCAAGCAATGATATCTGTTTTGGTTGAACCTTTGCGGCTTCCATCATTTATTCCTGATAAGCCTTTTTCGTAACCATTTAGCCTTTTCAAATGCCTGGGGCTCAGCAATCTCTTTCCCGGGGCGAATGCCCTAAAAGAGGCTCAAGGCCCAGGGCACGAGGCGTAAGGCAAAACTTAAAGAATCGCTTTTTATTTGTTTCCCCTGTGCCCGGCGCCTTGAGCCCTATGCCTGTCGAAGATCCCGCTGATTTTTGCGGGGATTTTATTATCCCCGAGCCCCTTTATGTTCTAACCATTTTTTCAAGTGTCAAAAGTGTTCGTCCTTTTCCTTTTTAAACCGTATACATAGGCCAATATCTCGGCAACTGCCTGATAAAACTTGGGAGGAATCTCATCTCCCAAGTCCAATTTATACAAGTTCTGTGCCAAGATTTTGTTCTCCACCAGGGGGATTTTATGTTTCTCGGCCAGCTCTCTGATTCGGAAGGCGATACTGTTCGCGCCCTTTGCAACGATCGTCGGTGCCGTCATATGTTCTTCCACCCTATAGCGTAATGCCACGGCCAGGTGGGTCGGGTTCGTGATAACCACGTCGGCCTTGGGAACCTCTTCCATCATCCTTCTCCTTGCCATCTCCCTCTGGATGGACCTGATACGTGATTTCACCAGCGGATCACCCTCTGTCTGTCTAAACTCATCCTTGACTTCCTGCTTTGTCATTTTTAAATTCTGTTCAAATTCCCATTTTTGATAAATGAAATCCAGAATAGCTAATATAAAGATTATGCAGCAGCATCTTATGGCGACTTTCAGGGAGATTTGACCCATCAGGGAAATGATCTGGATGTCTTCCTGGTAAATGAGCGGCATCAAATGCGCCACGTTGTCCTTTAGAGTGGAAAAGGCAGCCCAACCCACAATGACTATCTTGAAAATCGATTTGGAGAGTTCAACAAAGGAACGCTTTGATATCAGTTTCCCTGCGCCTTTGATGGGGTCAATTTTTGACGCTTTAGGCGTCAAGGGGTCGACACTCAAGATAAAGCCTGTCTGGAGGAAATTGGCCAGTACCGCCACGATACACAGGACAAGCATGAGAGGGCAAATCATAAATAGAAACTTTTCAATGGCCTGATTTAGAAGGGTTAGAAAGTTTTGATCCGCTTTTATCATATCGGGGATATCAAAAAATGTCTGTTTGATCGATTCCCCAAGTTTTATGGTCATGTCCTTCGCGTTGAAGAACATATAGATCGTTCCTGTTGACAGGATGGCAATAGAGCTTAGTTCCCTGCTCTTCGCTGTCTGGCCTTTTTTCCGGGCCTCTTCTCTCTTTTTGGGGGTAGCCTGTTCTGTCTTATCCTGGAAACTCTCTTCCGGCATCTGTCTCCTACATCAAATGAATAAAATGGATCAATATAGCACCCATCCTCTGGGTAAGCTCCGTAAGGAGCGGGGCAATGTTTCTTAATATTAGACTCAGGAGGATGAGTCCTATGCATAAATTAATGGGGAACCCGACCATGAGGATATTTACCTGAGGAACTGTGCGGGCTACAATACCAAGACACAGGTTGGATAAAAAAAGGGCCACCATGATAGGAGCCGCTATCTTGATCCCGATTAGAAACATGTTACTGCTTATTTTTATAAGAGCGTCTGCAATGGATGGATCAAAGGAAAAGCCGTTGGGTGGAACGATATAGAAAGAGGCTGCAAGGGCTCGAATGAAAATGTGATGGCCGTCTATGCTAAGAAAAATAAGAATCGTAAACAGATATAAAAACTGGGTGAGTACGGTGCTCTGGGATCCTGTCTGGGGATCAATTGCCCTCGCCATTGCAAAGCCCATCTGAAAACTCATAAAATGCCCTGCCATCTCAACAATGGCGAAGAACATCTTTATTGTGATCGCTAATATCAGACCCATAAGAACTTCTGCCAATATTCCTAAAATGATTTCAGGTATGTTCTGGGGAAAGGTCTGGGGCATTGGGACAACAGGTGTCAATAGGATAGCAAGGATCATGGAAAGGCCGCTTTTCCAGAGGACAGGGATTCCTCTCGCTCCAAAGAGAGGCAGGAGGAAGACTATTACACTCACCCTTACCAGGACCCAGAAAAATCCCTGCAACTGATCAAATGATTCTAAAGGGAAGGGCATAGGTTTTTCCTTATAGGCTTGGCTCTCTCCATGATTTGCTCCATCCCGCCTGTATTCTCAAGGGACGCCGGACGTCTATTTTATTATAGTCGGTAATTCCTTTATCAACTGACTGGCGAAGTGGGATATCTTACCAAGCATCCAGGGCGAGGCTGCAAGGAGGGCCAGAAGGACCGATACTATCTTCGGTACAAAGGAAAGGGTCATCTCCTGTATCTGGGTAGTAGCTTGTATTACTGCGACGAACAGCCCGACGATCAATCCAACTCCAAGGAGAGGGAGAGATAGCATAAGCGCGAGTTTGATGGCTTCACTTCCAAGGCTTACTACAAATTCGGCAGTCATCTCCAGGACCTCATGAAAAACTTTTTATCATTGAGCCAACCAAAAGATTCCAACCGTCGATCAGCACGAATAGCATAAGTTTAAAGGGGAGCGACACCATGAAGGGGGGCAGCATCATCATCCCCATGGATAACAGGACGCTTGCCACCACCATATCGATAATAAGAAAAGGGATATATATTACGAACCCGATCTGAAAGGCGGTTTTTAATTCACTTAGGACAAAAGAGGATAGAAGGATAACAGTCGGTATCTCGTCGTAATTTCGGGGTTTGTCCGAATGGGATATATTTATGAAGAGGGACAGGTCTTTTTTCCTGGTCTGGTTTAACATGAATTTCCTGACAGGCTTGATAGCCTTTTCAAGGGCATCCTTCTGGGAGATCTCTTCCGCGAGATAGGGCTGCAGCGCCTCCCTGTTGATCTGATTATAGACCGGTGACATGAGAAAAAATGTAAGTAAAAGGGCGAGCCCCACCAATATCTGATTGGGGGGCATCTGTTGCGTGCCAAGGGCATGACGTAATAAAGAAAAGACGATCGCCAGCCTGGTAAAGGAGGTCATCATAACGACAATTGCCGGGGCGAGAGAAAGGATGGTCAGGAAGAACAGTACCTTCAACAGGATCGAGACCTGTTCGGGCCTGTCCGCCTGCTCAAGGCCGATTTTCAGGCTTGGAAGGAGCGGCAACTGTTGAGCCCACGCGGATGAAAAGGAGAACAGCACAAGGAACAATAACAATGCGGAGCAAAAAACAGGATATGTTTTTTTCTTAGGTCTCAACATTTTCGCCGTCTCTATTGCGAAGGGGGTCCCTGTGGCGGAGACCGATGTTTTCAAGGAAGGAATGGAATTTTTTCTCACCCGATGAAAGGCCGAAATCGGAAGCATCTGCCTCAGGAGGCCGATCAAGCTTTGATATGAAGGAAACATTCTCGGTCCCGATCCCGATAATCAGCCATTGATCACATATCTCCACAAGAGCTACCGCCCTTTTAGGAGCAAGGTTTAAAGTACCTAAAATCCTCATCACAGGAATCTTCCCGCCGGATAGGGAATTCAGTCGGAATCGTTTTAATAGGAAAAAAAGCAATAGGATAGATCCCAAGATGATTATCAGGGATATGATCATTTTTATCGAGACAATACCGAAATCTGCAGTCAATTCTGTCCTCCCATCAGGGATATTAAGAGAGCCCCTTAACCCTTTCTCCGGGGCTGACGATATTTGTAAGCCGGATTCCGAATTTTTCATTCACCACAACAACCTCTCCATGGGCCATTAACTTTTTATTAACCAATATGTCCAATGGTTCGTTTGTTAGCTTATTAAGTTCCACCACAGATCCCTGGCTGAGTTTAAGCAGTTCACCGATTGTTATATTCGCATTTCCGAGTTCCACGGTAATTTCGAGAGGTATATCAAGTAAAAAATCCATATTATGTTCATGATTCTCATGTCCCATATCGGGTTCCATTTCAGCAAGATCGACTTCCCTGGCCGCAAACGGATCTTCATCGACCTCCATCTGAGTCTCATCCGACAAGTTTCCTTCACTCATGAAAACACCTCTTTTTCAAAGATTTACAAATTCTGTCATGCGGGTAAGGTTACCGCCTGTTCCACCTTGAATACCTTCTTGTTTTTATACCTTCCGGCAAATCCTTCAAAAAGGCCAATTCCTTCGATCTTGGCCAAGAGGGCTTTATTATAATTGTTGTCAAGGACAATGATGTCCCCTTCCCGTAGATTGAGAAAATCCTTCACAGTAAGGAGGGTGCTCCCAAGATCAACACTGAGCCCCACCTGGGTTCCCTTCAATCGATTCTGTAATTTCTTCACCCAGGCCTTATCGAGCTGGGTCTCTTCTTCCTCATCCCTATAATCTCCGGCCAGCTTGTGCCGGATAGGCTGGTAAGAGGAGTAGGGTACACAGATTACAATGTTACCGAGGACCTTATGAAGTTCGATTTCAAATTTCGACGACACCAATAGCTCCTCACCCGGCACGGCGTTTACCACGAGGGGATTGCTCTCGGCACGAACGAACTCGGTCTTTATGGGATGGACGTCCTCCCAGGATTCCATGAGATTAAAAAGTGCCATCTGCACCACTTTTTCAATGATCTTATTCTCTATTGATGTGAATTCCCTTCCTTCAATCTTGGTTGATCCTACTCCGCTTCCGCCGAAGAAGGCTTCCACAAGGCTGAACACAAGGCGACTTTCTATGACAAGAATACCCAGCCCCCTGAGAGGTTCAATCTTGAATAGATGCATGCTTGTTGGAACCGGCAATGACCTCTGAAAGTCACTGTACTTTACAGTGGCAATGGGATCGGGTGTAACATCGATCATCTTGCGAAGAGAATTGGAAATAGCGGATCTGAGTCTTTGGCTGAACCGGCTGTTTACCACTTCGAGCAAAGGCATGTTGCCCCTGACATTTAATCCGGCAGTAGCCCAGTCAAAGGATTCCAGGTCGGTATCGATGCCTTCGAATTCATCCGTAGTTGTAACCTCTCCGGTATCCAATCCCTTTAATAGGGAATCGACTTCATCCTGTGATAGGAGCTTATTCATGTTTTCAAACCCTTTTCGGTGAAAAAACGGCTACTGGATTATAAAATCCGTGAAGTAGACGTTTTTTATTTTCCCTGAATTTAAGTACTGGTTCAGCATCGAGATAATCTCGGATCTTAATTGGTATTTCCCTTCCAGAGTTTTAATATCTTCCTGAGTCTTGCTGCTTAACATGGTAAGAATGGAGTCTCTGAATTGGGGCAGTCGCTTATTTATCTCTTCTGTTACCTTCACATTATCCATTTCAAGGTCTATTTTCGCCTTCAAATAATTCTTTCCCCGTCCGCCGAGCAGGTTGACGATAAAGGTATCCATTGAATAGATAGGACCAATGTCCTTCTTTAAGTCTGTTAAGTCTTCTGTCCCATCCTCCGCTGTTCTGGAAAATCTGGCTAACACACCACTTTTCCACACGAAGATTCCGCCACCAAGAATGCAGAGACCGAGGATGCATACTATTATGATATTTATCGGCAGACTCTTTTTCTGAACGGTCTTCTGCTCCTCTTGTCCTTCCTGATTTTCTTCCACCTTTTTCTCTTCTTCCATCTATATCAATCTCCCAATTTCATAAGGTTACAAGATGGCCCTCCGGTCAGGCTAGGAGGTATACGTGAAAAAGCTAAAATGCCCCGACCTGTGTTCGGGGTTCTTCACTTAAAAGAGGTTACCCTCAACTGTGGAGATAGAAACGCGTTTAGTTTTTGCTCGAGGAGTCTCGGATTATCTCCCTTTGCAATGGACATTATTCCTTCCGACATCAGTTCCTTCATCATCACCTCTTCGCTGCTCCTGTTTTTTAATTTACCGGCGATTGGAAGGCACAAAATGTTTGCAATGATGGAACCGTAAAAGGTCGTAAGAAGAGCCACCGCCATAGCCGGGCCGATGGTGCTCGGATCTTCCATTGTCTGGAGCATCTGGACCAGTCCGATGAGTGTCCCAATCATTCCAAGGGCCGGAGCAAAGGTGCCCAATGTGGTAAATATCTCAGCGCCAAGTTTGTGCCTGTCCTGGATGTTGATGATCTCGGTATCAAGAATTTCTTTAATCGAGAGGGGTTCGAGGCCATCAACCGATAATTGAAGACCCTTTTTCATGAATTCATCATGGATATCATTTATTGCCGTTTCAAGGGCGAGGATACCCTCCCTCCTGGCTGTACCGGCTAAGGCAACAAAGTTATTGATCATCTCTTTCATGGTAAAATGCTTGAGGAAAAAGGCGTTTTTTACCACCTTCATGACCTTGAAAATATCCGGAAGAGGGTAGTTGACCATGGTGGCGCCCAGGGTCCCTCCTACAACGATCATGAGTGAAGGGATGTTTAGAAACATCGCAAGGCTCCCCCCAAACATGATGGCTGAGATGACCAGGCTGAAGGCGGTAATAATGCCCACTATTGTTGCAATATCCATAGTACGGGTCTCCCTATATCTGTTTCCGGGAATTGATATTTATACTTAAGCAACCTCTGTGCCACATGAGAAAAAGAGGCTCAAAAGGGCAAGAAAAACCTTTGTGAATTGTGTAATATTCTGGAATAATTGAAATAATCTTAAAAGTCTCTGAATCGGAGAGTTCAAGATTTGAATATAAAGGAATCGATGGGATAGGATATTCAAGGAATCGATATGATCATTTTCTTTTTAGTGAAATATTCAATATAATCAGAGGCTTCAATATTTCGGGAAGATCTTTTAAATGTATAAGTCATGCCATATAGTCAAAATTTTGACGATATACCCGGGGCTATCCCGGGTTTTGTGTGTCAAAATATCGGCTAATCAGGAAAAGGGAATGGTTCGTGATCCAAAAGGGCGGGGAAAAACCCGCCCCTAGCAACTGTCCTGGATCTTCAAATCTCATGAATTAACGTTTCAGATTGATCAATTCAGACAGCATCTGATCGGTTACTGTGATTATCTTTGAGTTGGCCTGAAAGCCCCTCTGTGTGGTAATCATCTTCACAAACTCATTTGCAATATCCACATTAGACTGTTCTAATGAATTCGGTGCTATATTCCCAAGCCCGTTGGTTCCGGGCAGACTGGTGGTGGCCGGACCGCTTTGCCTCGTCTCTCGATAGAGGTTCCCGCCCTCTTTATGAAGGCCTTGAATACTCTGAAATTTGGCCAATGCGATCCTGTAGAGGGGCAGCACCTGGCCATTGGAATAGACACCGGTGATCAGGCCTTCCACATCCACGTCGACCCCCTGGAGGGCGCCCGCGCCGTACCCGCCCGCGGACTGGAATACGGTCGTGGAGGAGCTCGCGTACTGGGTAGTGGAAAGGGATTCGGGTGCAAAGGCGGTACCATTCCACCTGGTCCCGATATTTAAGGCAATATCCTGCGTGGTATTGGTGCCGCCGAGAAAATCTGCCTCAAACTCAAAATAACCTTCTAAGTTTATATCGCTTGTCGTCGTCTGGATTGTCCAGTCATCGGAGCCAGTGAGGGTCAAGGTCACGGAATCACCGTTCACCGCCGCCTGTGTCAGGTCAACGGTAATATCTGCATCCGAGGTGCCGCCGAGATCAACACTTACCTTGGTGGAAGTATCATCCACGACCGTCTCTCCACCACCGGCAGTCCAGTTCGCTCCGTCGAAGGAAAGGACCAGCGGGCTACTCGCGGCTTCTATGGCATTGGTAAGGATCTCTGGATTATCGACGGTTACCACGGCATCCGACACACTAAGGGCGCCGCCGGCAGCCGTACATTCAGCCGCCTGGTCCGTAC
>CAYTUL010000006.1:0-23306 GCA_964441135.1 uncultured Desulfobacteraceae bacterium
CCATAACACTATCCTTTGGATCTGCGGATACAGAATGGACGATCGGTTCAAGGTAACCTCTCAAACAAAAAAGATCCTGAAGGTCACGATTTTATAGTCATTAAAAGAGGGCATCAGGAAAATAGCTTTTTTATCGCGGACAGGTATGGCGGGCGAATAACTCCCTTTTCGGTGATGAGAGCGGTCACATATCTGGCAGGTGTTATATCGAATGCCGGGTTAAGCGCTTCGATTCCCGCGGGACCGATGTTCCGATTTCCTATCAGGCAAATCTCTCCGGGGTCTCTCTCTTCAACAGGAATCATATCCCCTTTCTTCAAGGTCCGATCAATCGTGGAAAGGGGGGCGGCAACATAGAAAGGAATCTTGTTCTCCCGCGCCAGGACAGCCACCTGATATGTCCCTATCTTATTTGCCACATCTCCGTTCGCGGCAATTCGGTCGGCCCCGGTGATCACCACATTCACCTTTTTCGATCGCATGAATGAACCGGCCGCATTGTCGGCAATTACACAGACCGGAATGCCGTCCTCCATAAGCTCGAAGGAGGTCAATCGAAGACCCTGAAGCCATGGCCTGGTCTCATCGGCAACGACTTTAATGTTCTTCCCCGCCTCGTGCGCGGCCCGTATCACTCCAAGGGCGGTACCATAGCCGCCTGTCGCCAAGGATCCGGCATTACAGTGGGTCAGGATTCTCGCGTTTGCAGGAACGAGTGCCTGCCCGTTGTTCCCGATCCTTTTATTGATATCCACGTCCTCCTCAAGAATCTTCTCCGACTCCCTTCTGAGTATCTTCTTTAGGCGATCCACGGGCGCGCCGTCTGAAGATTCAACCAGTCTGGACATTCTTTCGACCGCCCATCTGAGATTAACGGCGGTCGGCCTTGCTTTGGATGTCTCCTCCGCTATTTCCATGAATCGTTTCCTGAAGGCCTCATAGGAACTTGTCCTGATCGAATCGGCTCCCAGGGCCATCCCCATGGCCGCTGCGATACCAATGGCCGGGGCCCCCCTTATGACCATTTTTTCGATGCCCCTGATGACATCTTTGTAACTTCTGCAGGTGTACCATTGGATTTTGGATGGTAACCTTCTCTGGTCTATCATCCGGACATGGTTACTATGCCATTCAATGGTAGGGATCATAAAAGAACATCCTTAAGAAAAATGTTGCACGATTAGCCGGCCATCCCTATTCAATGAATCCTTACTCTCCAGCCGTGCGGATCATCTTTCTCCCCATACTGGATAGCCATGATTTCGTCATAGAGCCGCTGAGAAAGCTCCCCCATTTCTCCACCGGCCACAATATAGTCTTCATGCTTATAGGTTATCTGCCCGACGGGGGAGATAACCGCCGCTGTTCCTGTCCCGAAGGCCTCCGTTAGCCTCCCATTTTTTGCCGCATCGATCACCTCGTCGATGGTAAGAGACCGCTCAGACACCTTATGTCCCCAGTCTTTAAGCAGTTTGATGACGGAATCCCTTGTTATCCCCGCGAGGACACTTCCGGACAGGGGGGCGGTAATAACCTCATTTTCAATAATAAAAAACATATTCATCGTCCCCACCTCTTCCACATATCTGCGTTCCGACGCATCAAGCCACAGGACCTGGGTAAATCCTCTCTCTTTGGCCTCCTCAGCGGCTAACAGGCTGGCGGCATAATTCCCCGCAGTCTTGGCCTCCCCTGTTCCTCCGAGAGCGGCCCTGACATATCTATCCTCCACATATATTTTTACCGGATTCAGTCCCTCTTTGTAATAGGCCCCAACCGGACAGAGGATAATAAAGAACAGGTACTCCTTGGCGGGCCTGACTCCCAGATGTGGCTCCGTAGCCAACATGGTCGGCCTTATATAGAGGGATGTCCCCTGGTTTTTGGGTATCCATGCCCTTTCCAGCATGATAAGCCTCTTCATCCCATCCATGAAGAGATCCGGTTCCACATTGGGCATACAGACCCTCGAAGCGGACCGGTTGAATCTCTTGATGTTCTCTTCCGGACGAAAGAGGTATATCCCATCGTCTTTTCCTTTATAGGCCTTCAGTCCCTCGAATATCTCCTGGCCGTAGTGGATGCCCATGGCCGCCGGATCGATCCTGAAGTCCCCGTAAGGCACAATGCGGGGATCCATCCACCCATTCCCTTCTTTATAATTAATGACAAACATGTGGTCGGTAAATATGTCACCAAAGCTTAGGTTGGATTCATCGGCCGGTTTCTCCTTTAACTGATCGGGTTTTGCTTGTACGATTCGTATCTCCATTGACCTCTCCTTTGACGCATCAAAATTATGAGAAAGCGGACTCCGCCCCTTGTAAGGATACTGTCCTGGTTATTGCAGGCAATGGGCTTTGATTTTTGTTACATATCACAGACCTGGAATGAAGACAATACGCAATTTTTACTGATTCAGGATCAAACCATAACCCGGTGTAATATTTCAGACTCTTGGGATGATGGTGCATTTGAAAGGGGCCCCGGGTATCCCGTGGGTCGGGCGAACTTGATTCAGCCAGTCCTGATTTGCATGTTTCTATGGGCCAGCGGGTGGAAGAAACACGGTCTATTTTTCATTAAAAACCGCTTTAATCTTATCGGCGAGGATTTCAGGGGTAAATGGTTTGACAATATAATGGCTGGTACCGGCTTTAACGGCTTCAATAACATTCCCTTTTTGCGATTCGGCAGTTACCATGATGAAGGGCATATCTTTCAATTTTTCATCACTTCTTATCTTCCTCAATACCTCAATTCCAGTCATATTGGGCATATTCCAGTCGCACATGATAAGCCCGATATCCTCCTCTTCTAACACTTTTAAGGCCTTTATACCATCCTCGGCCTCAATAATGTTCCTGAATCCAATCTTCGTCAGAGCTCCCCTGATAATACGCCTCATGGTTTCAAAATCATCGACAATCAGGATTTTTAAAGTAAAGTCCATGGTGGGATCTTCCTTTACATCTATTATTATTCTTCAAAGCATACCTCGATAGTAAATTCACCGTTATTGCTGTTAAAGGGTATGGCAACTATCTTTTCATCCGTAATGTGGGTTATTGTATGATTTTTACCAATAATAACCGTGGGAATCGCCGCCTTGAGATTTCGGCCAAGCCCCTCAAGCTTCTGCCTTGCCTGGCCGGAGATCATATTGGCAATTTCTCCTGCGGCATCCCTCACTTCGTCGTTCAGTTCCGTTACCTCTTCCTTGAACATGTTTGTAACGATGGTCAATATGCTCTTTTCCGTAAAACTGACCGAGATCGTCCCTTTGACATCTCCGGTCAGACCTATGATTGCCGAGACATCGCCCCTGGCAACCTTGTCTTTTTTTAAATAGGGCTTGCTGAATTCTGCCTTTGTAAAGGCTACGGTATTCAGTACGTGAACTGCTGCTTCAATAAAAGGATTTACATATTTTACATCCATGTGTGCCCCCGTAGATTTTTTATGATTTGTATATACTAAAATTGTGCCAAACTGGACCGTCCAGGGTTAAAATATAAATTGTTTCGCATTATAAGGTAGTTACATTTATTCGGGCTCCATTATCATCCCCCCGAAATGAAATATCAGAACGGCGGAAGTGCTCTTCATTAATGAGAACCAAGAAGATATATTGAATTTTAACTTTTAATATCAAAATGTTACATGTTCCAGCAGGAAATTGACGCTAATAGACATCATTTTGACATAATCCTTGGTCTGTCAATCTATCAATCAAGGTCGAGAATCCGAGGCCCTTAAAATTCCCTCCGACTGTATTTACTTTTTATCGGCATAAATGATATATTTCTTAAGGATTTCGATATATCACTTTGGAGTAAAAGGATTGAAGTCTCCGGTATGGTCTATAGGAAGCCGCATTGTTTGTCTCCTTTGCCTGCTCGTCTCAGGCGGAGGATCATCGGGATGTACCGGAACAGGTGTTCCTCCTGTTACCCGGGTGGAAAAGACCTGGACCTGCGACCGGGAAGCGGATCTGGCCCTCCTGAACGGAGACTATGAGAAATCCATTCGGCTACACGAACGTCTTCTCCAGCAGGACCCTTCCAATGGACTCGCCCTTTATCATCTCGGTTACTCCCATGGTCAGATCGGAAATCATGAAAGGGAAATATCTTGCTATGAAAAATCCATTGCCCAGGGGTTTGAAAAATCCGGCATATTCTTTAATCTGGGGATGGCCTATGGAGAGATTGACCGAATTGAAGATTCCATTGCTGCTTTTAAAAAAGCGCTTGTTGTCGATCCTTATAGTTCTGACAATCACTTCGGCCTGGCATTAGCCTATCAGAGAAATTCATCAAATACTCTCGCTGAAAAGGAATTCCTAAAGGCCATTGACATTAATCCGGAAAATATAGATGCGAGGCTTCATCTTGGATTTTTTTACGCGGACACAGGGGAAACTCAAAAGGCCATTGACGAGCTTCGTAAAATCCTTGAAATGGACCCAGGGAATGAGGGGGCCCGTGAACTTCTCGAAGACATTGAGGGGAGATAGGGTCAGGTAAAAATTGCCTTAACAAAATCACCGGCATCAAAAGGTCGAAGGTCATCTACCTTTTCACCGATTCCCACATATTTTATGGGGATTCCTAACTGACGCGATATCCCAACCACAATTCCTCCCTTGGCCGTTCCATCCAATTTTGTCAGGATAATCCCGCTAATCCCTATGCTCTCATGAAATATCTCCGCCTGGGCGATAGCGTTCTGACCGGTTGTTGCATCAAGGACCAGCCATACCTCGTGAGGGGCCCCCGGAAGTCTGCGGCCCGTCACCCGGTGAATCTTCCGGAGTTCATCCATCAGGTTTATCTTCGTGTGGAGGCGGCCGGCCGTGTCTATGAGTACGACATCGGTTTTTCTGGCCTTCGCCGCGTCAATGGCGTCAAATACCACGGCGGAGGGGTCCGCACCCTGTTTCTGTCTGATTACTTCCGCACGGGCCCTTTCTCCCCATATGACCAATTGTTCAACCGCCGCCGCCCTGAAGGTGTCCGCGGCGACAAGCATTACCTTTTTCCCCTGCTCCCCATAGAGATGGGCGGCCTTCCCGATGGTCGTTGTCTTGCCAACGCCATTTACTCCGATCACCATGATTACCTTCGGCTCCCCAGGCCCCGGTTCCCGGGCTTCCTTGTCCGGTATATCAAGAAAACCCATGATATTCTCTTTTAGAACACCCTTAAGCCACTCCGGGTTATCCATCTCTTTTCTCCCCACTTTTTCCCGGACTCTATCAATGAGTTCCTGTGTGGCTATCACTCCGAGGTCGGCAGTAAAGAGGGTCTCTTCAAGCTCTTCTAACAGGGCCTCGTCTATCTCTTTTTTGCCTAATAGTATTTGATCCAACTTTTCGGACAGGCCGGCTCTGGTCTTTGTGAGACCCTTTCGCAGCCTTTCGAAAAAACCATTCTTTTTGTCTTTATTATTTTTATCAAACATTCCTGTAGCGGTTTTCTATCAATGATATTCATATTATAGGGATGATCCCCGTTTTGTCCGGTTAGAATATTCCTGTATTTTACCGTCCATCACAGGGTCTTCGAAGGGCTAATTATTCTCACTACCGTTGAGATTCACGGATACCATCTTTGATATCCCGGCGTTTTCCATGGTTACACCGAAAAGGCTGTCCACAATCTCCATGGATCGGCGATTATGGGTCACCATGAGTACCTGGGAGTATTTCCTGATCTCCTTTAATAGATTATTGAAACGATCGATATTCGCCTCATCGAGGGGAGCGTCCACCTCGTCGAGAAGGCAGAATGGGCTGGGCTTTATCAGATAGATCGCAAATAACAAGGCCATGGCCACGAGCGCCTTCTCCCCGCCGGAGAGTAACCCCATATGGCTTAATCTTTTGCCCGGAGGTCTTACTTCGACCAGAACTCCGCTCTCCAGGGGGTTTTTCTCATCTGTCAATCTGAGGCCCGCGGTCCCACCGTTAAAAAGGATCGGAAAAACCTGTTTTATCTTTTTATCCGTCTCTTCGAATGTCTGCATAAACCTGTCCAGGCATGTCTTGTTTATCCGCCTGATGGCCTGCATGATGGAATCGATGGAGGTCAGGAGATCCTGTCTCTGTCCATCGATAAATTCGTATCTCTCTTTAAGGGCTTCATGTTCCTGGATCGCCATCAGGTTTACGTCTCCTAAGTTTTCCAATAATCTCTTCTGACGTTCGAGTTCTTCTCTGGTTTCCGCGGCATTGAAATCATCTCGAAGGTACTCCCCGGAGACCTCAATCAGATCCATATTGAATCGATCTTTTACCAGTTCGATCAGGTTATTCATCTTGAATTGAATCTCATGCTGTTCCATCTTGGCCATGCGGATCTTCTCCCTGTGGAGATCAAGCTCTTCCCGTAAAGTCTCGCCCTTCTTTTCCTGCTCCCGTATTTCGCCGTAATAGACATTCCGCTTCTGCTGGGCCAGATTAACCGCCTCTTCCGCCTGGCGTAGTTTATCATGAAAACCTTCCAACCCTTTCTTCAATGCTTCCGCCCTTTCCGAATACTCATGCTGCCGCTCCCGAACGTTCAGGATATCCTGGGCTATCTTTTCAAGCTTATCCTCGGACTCCTCTTTGAATTCATCGATCCGGTCCATCTCGCGAAAGAGACCCTTTTTCTCCTCCTGGGAAAGACTGAGATCCATCTTCAGCTTTTCCAGTTCATTCCGAATTGCGTCATATTCTTCTTCACTTTCCTTCAACTCAAGCCGTTTCCTGAGAAGGTACTCCTCCTGCTTTCGTTTCTTTTCACCGCACAATCTGAGCTCCGATTCGATCCTGTTTAATTCTTCCCTGTGACGGTCCTGTTCCCTCGTCTTCTGTTCGAATTCGGCCGTAAGCCTCTCGGACAGCCTTTCGAGCTGATCGAGCTCATGGCTCAGTCGAAACATAACCTTATCGAGATCATTCAGCTCATCCTGACAGTCGGACTTCTCCTCATACAGATCATTCAGGGATTTCTTTCTTGATTCTATTTCACGACCTGCCTCTTCCAGCCGGATCCTCGATTCCTTTACCTCTTTTAGGTATTTTTCCGTTTTTTCTTCAAGCTCCTTGATCTCCCTCTTTCTGGCCAAAAAACCATGGGGCCCATTCGCGAACTTCCCGCCGCTTATGATTCCTCTACTGTCAACCATGTCACCTTCCAATGTAACCAGCCCGGGACAATTCCCGTTATTTCTCCAGGTAAATATGGCCTCCTCCAGATTCCCGGCAAGGGTCGTATCACCCAGAAGCAGATCTATTATAGGCCGGTATGGATCCGTCACCTTCACGAGATCCCGCAACAGGGGCAAACCGCCTCCTGTAACTTTCCTACGCTGGATTTTTAAATCCTTAAACGATACAAAACTGCTTCTCCCCTTTGCCATGGATTTGAGATAGTTCACAGCCTCCTGACCATCTTCCTGGGTCTCCACGATAATATATTGAAGCTTATCGGCCAACACGGCTTCTAAGGCCTGTTCGTATCTGGGTTCAACCTGAATAACATCGGCAACCAGCCCCAATATCCTTCCCTCATTTTTTGGCCGGAGATCCTTTGCTTTCATTATTGTGCGAACCCCGACCTTATATCCCTCGAAATTTTCAGTCATGGATTTCAGGCTCGAGAGTCTGGTCTGGCTGACGCTTAATTCGGTCTCAATATCTCGAAGATTCGACTCAATCCCTTTCTCTATCTGTTTCAGCTCCTCACAACTCCTTTCTATCTCCAAAATTTCTCCATTCACATCTTCGAGTTTTTGTACCAGCGCCTGCCGGACCTCATTTTTCTTTCCGGATAGGACAAGGAGTTCTTCACTCTTCAGGCTCACGTCCCCCTTTTCCTTTTCAAGCCTCGCCCGGCTATCCGTTATCTCTTCTATCATTTTATTAAGATAACCGGACTCCTTGTTCAGACCGGCCTCCCGGACGGTATCAGAACTCACCATACCACTTATTCTTTCATGTTCTTCTCGTATCTCGTTCAGTAGATCCTTCCTGCTTCTTCGTCTCTTTTCCACAATGGAGATCTCATCTTCAACAGCCCTTGAGCTCACCTTCAGCTCATCCGCCCTCTCCGCCAGACCGGCCCTCTCTTCTTGCAGCTTCATCAGGCGCCTGCCAATATCCTCCTTCTCCTGATGAAGCCGGTTCTCAAGTTCCACCTGCATTCGTTTCTCCCCGGCGAGGGATTCAAGTGCGGACTCCTTTCTGTTGAACTCCTCTTTGACCTTCAGATAGTTGTTCCTCAATGATGCGATCTCTTTATCCTTCTCCTCCAATTCAAGGTTCATGGACTCATGACCGGCCTGAATGGCCGATAGGGATGTTAGGATCTCCACTTCCTTCCGGATAAGATCATCCGTAGATTTTGACTTTCTTCCGGATTCATCTTTCAATTCATCATAGGAATTGGCATTCAATACCATTTCCAGCCTCTGAATCTCCTGTCCGATGGATTTGTATCTTTTCGCCTTTGATGCCTGTCTCTTCAGCGACCTCATCTGGCTTTTCACTTCCATGAGGATATCTTCCACTCGCTGCAGGTTTTCCTTGGCGTTTTCCAGCTTTCTGCGGGATTCGGCCTCTTTTTTCTTGAACCGGGTAATGCCGGCGGCCTCCTCTAACATGATTCTGGTCTCTTCAGGCTTCTGCTCAATGATATTGCCGATTCTTCCCTGCCCTATTATGGAATAGGCCCTGTTTCCAAGGCCCGTATCCATGAATACCTCCTGGATGTCCTTGAGCCTGCAGGGGACACTGTTTAACAGATACTCGCTTTCACCGGAACGGTATAATCTTCTTGTAATGGAGATTTCACTTTCACGGGCAAATTCGGAAGGAAATAACCCGTCTCCATTTTCAAGAATAATTGAAACCTCCGCCATTCCGAAGGGTTTTTGTTCACCGGCACCATTAAAGATCACATCTTCCATCTGACGGCCCCTCAACTGTTTGGCACTCTGTTCGCCCATCGCCCATCGTATGGCGTCAACAATATTGCTCTTGCCACACCCGTTTGGGCCCACAACGGCGCTTATGCCAAAGGGAAAAGGGATCTCGATTCTGTCCATAAAAGATTTAAAACCCATTATTGAGAGTTTTTTTATCCTCATAGTAACCTCCGATGTCCGATCATTTTTTCAAAAAATCAGACAGGCGCATTTTTATCATTTTTCCGTAATATTGTAAAGTAAAAAAATACTACATGATGTATGTATTATCTCATTCTCATCAATATATGGTACAATAAGGATTCCTGTCCGGAAAAACATTGACATTGCTCGGGCTAACTATCTAACATAAGTAGATTAATTGCCGGTTTCATTGGACATTAAATCGGAGCGACCGTTGAAATTCCCATCATTTATAAAAGGTATAAAAGGTCTTCTCTGTTTTATGCTTATCCCGTTCTCCGCGGTTGTATCCATGCCCGGTATCTCCCTAACCCTTGAGAATAAAGAAGAAGAGACCTATTCCATCTCTCTTGTACAGACAGCCGAGGTGGATAGAGAGATGCATGAGATCGATGGGAAAAAAATCCTTACCGAGTCTTATACCGTAAAAACCGGGGATTATTTATGGAGAATCTTAAGGGACAAGGGGCTCTTGGAGAAACGGAATTTCAACGACCTCCTGTCACTACTTCAAAAGCTGAACCGTTCCATTAGGAACCTGGATCTGATCTACCCCGGTGAAACTATTCTTATTCCCCTCGTCATCACCCCTGTGGGGGTAGAGCCCCCTGCCCCGAAGACGAGCCCTCCCGCGAGTGTCCCCCTTGAAACGATCAAGGAACCGGATCTGGAGTATTATACCATCAAACCCGGGGATAATCTTATCAAGGTTGTCAAGCGCCTCTATGATATCCCTAAAGAAGACCTTTATGATGAGTACCTTAACCTGCTGAAAAAAATGAATCCGTCCATAAAGGATCTGAATACCGTCTACCCAGGCCAAAAAGTCAGGATTCCCATCTATTCCCCCCAAGTGGTCCGGTTACCTGTCAAACCACCCCCACGCGCCAAGAAACCCGAGACCCCTGAACAGAAAGAAGCTCTGAAATGGATAGGCCGTCAACTTGGAGAGATATTTACCCTGATAGGTGAAGAATGGGTGAATATCGGCAAGCATTTCATCCCTTTAAAAGCGGGTGGTCAGATCAATCTGAATGCGGATTCATATCCCATTGTCGAACTAAGAAATGGCAACAGAGTGATTGTGGACTTGTACAATGATCTGCCTGAAAAAATGGCAAGGCTTATCACATCAAGTTGGGATAATTACAGGATAGCTCACCTGAAAATACCCGTCGACCTCAAGACCTCCCTTGATCAGATAATCTCCCTGTGCGGGTATGATAAGGTATACGATCCCGATGAGCCACTTATTTTGGGTGGAGACATCCCGGTGAGAATTACCGCCGACCGGATCATTAGGGTGGGCTCCACACATTCGGTAGGGGCGGAGGATATTGTCGTCGTAAATCTCCTTGAAGATGGAAGATCCGGGACTCCGGAGACCATCAGGAAATATCTGGAGGGACTCGGCATAAAAACTGTTGATTATCCTTCCACGCCTGAAACATCCAACGATTCCGAGACGGAAAAGGAAATCCTGAAGCCGGGTGATAATAAATTTTCTCTTATAGGAACCCTGTTAAAGATCCTGGGGCAGAATTTTTCAAGCAATATGGAGATCCCTATCTATCAGAGGGGAGAAACGGATTTTAACCTGATTGTTAAGGCCGATTTCTTTATTCATGTCGGAGGCCGGGACTGCATTATTGACCTGAGCGGGCTGGGACCGGAGATCGTTTCATTGCTCAAGGAACATCGGTTTTCCGTACTGTCGGTTACAGATGAAAACCCCCCTTCAACGATCGTAATTAAAATCCTTGAATTATTGGAAGTCGGTTTTGATCCCAAAGCGCATTCTTTTTTCATACCTGAAGGTTCGGAACCAAAAAACATTCGCCTGACCATTCCAGGGATCGTTTTCCGGGACAATAAAGGCCGATTGATCTTCGCATCAATGAAAAGTCTTCCTTCTGAGCTAACGAGTTTTTTGGCTCAAAAAGGTTATAAAATATTATTCCTCACCCCCTCCTGAGTATCTGCCGATAGTCGGATCTTCTGAACAGGATTCCTTTATGGGAATATTAAATATTACAGGATAATTGGAATGAGAGCGAAAGTTTTGGTCATAGACGATGAAGAGAGCATCCGATTTACCTTTAAAGCGTTCCTTTCCGGGGAAGGACATGAAGTATTCACCTCACCGGATTATCAGTCGGCCCTTGAGATGATTTCGTCCGAGGAACCTGACCTGATATTCGCAGATGTCATCCTTGGGGATTACACGGGAATTGAAATCTTAGGGCAGGTAAAAAAGAGTGGTCTGCAGTGTCCCGTGATAATGATAACCGGAAAACCGAGTATCAATACCGCGGCGGAGGCCGTCCGTTTGGGGGCTTTTGATTATTTACCCAAACCAATTCGAAAGGAGCAGCTTCTTCGGGCGACAAAGCTGGCCCTTGACCATAAGGCCCTTATGGATGAAAAGAGAATGATGGAGGAGGAAAAAGAGAGGATACGCGATAACCTCGAAGCCATATTCAGAAGTGTGAATGACGGCATCATCACTGTTGATAACGAAATGCGTGTCATTGAGGCAAACGAGGCCGTCGAGAGGATCTGCGGCATCGCCCCTCATTTCTTGATCGGCAAACACCTTCAATACGCTGATGGTCTGTGCAGCAACTCGTGCCGCAACATTCTGAAGGAAACATTGGAAAAACAGGTGACGACCAGGGAATCCTTTGTTGAATGCAGACATCATGATAGATCTCATCAGGTCTTGGCGGTAACCTGTTCACCACTAATGGATCATGATGGACAATCCATAGGGGCTGTGCTTGTTCTGAGAGATATCACGAGACTTAATGATCTGGAGCGGGAGCTGAGGGAACGTCACCTTTTTCACAATATTATCGGTAAAAGCGCAAAGATGCAGGCGATCTATAGGCTCCTCGAAGACTTGGCCTACACCGACACGACGGTTCTGATTTCCGGTGAGAGCGGAACCGGGAAAGAACTCATTGCCAGGGCCCTGCATTATAGCGGCCCCAGGGCCTTTAAACCACTGGTTACTGTAAACTGTTCGGCTCTGGCTGAGAATCTTCTTGAGAGCGAACTCTTCGGCCATGTCAAAGGGGCGTTTACGGGTGCGACAAAAAACAAGGTGGGCCGTTTTCAGGCAGCAGATAAAGGGACGATCTTTTTAGATGAGTTAGGAGATATATCACATGTGATCCAGTTGAAGCTTCTCAGAGTACTTCAGGAAAAAGAGTTCGAACGTGTTGGAGATTCGACTCCCATAAGGGTGGATGTGCGGATTATCGCCAGCACCAACCAGCAGTTAAGGAAAAAGGTCAAGCTTGGATATTTCAGAGAAGATCTTTATTATCGTCTTAAAGTCGTTGAGGTCGTTCTTCCCCCCCTTCGGGATAGGCTTGAAGATATCCCCCTGCTCGTGAAACATTTCTGCGTCCGATTTAACAAGCAGTTTAGGAAAGAGATTGAGGCCGTGACGGATGATGTAATCAATGCCTTTATGCAGTATCCATGGCCTGGCAATGTCAGGGAACTGGAGCACTCCATGGAGCACGCCTTCGTACTCTGCCATGGTGACACCATCACCATTGACCATATTCCGTCTGAAATCAGGGAATACTCACTCTTCAAAAACAGGATCTATCAAAAGGCCGGTCAGGAGGGAATTCAGAGTATATTGCATGCCCTTGAGAAGACCGCCTGGAACAAGGCCAAGGCCGCACGCCTTCTTGGTATCAGCAGGCAAACCCTGTATCGTAAAATAAAGGAGAATAAACTCGTCGACCCTCTATGACAAATACCGGATTTTTTTAATACTGTCCAAAAGTGTAATGTTACACAAATGTATTATATTACATATCTGTTTAACCCCGGTCTGTCTCTTCCCTGTTCATGTCGGATAACTTATCAAAAATCCACAAAAAAATATAGCTTCCCTCTTGTCTTTTGGCATGATCTTTGAATAGTTAAGGAAAATGAATGGGTGTCCTTTCCGGCGGTCCGATCCTCGTCTTAACCGGGGGGATATCCTCTTGAATCATTTTTCTTTCTAATTTTCCGCTCCTTAAACCTTCAATAGGCCATGAACTCATAATGACAAAGGATTCGCCAAAGGACCATATGAATATGGAAGGGATTGTGGCTGAAGTATCCAGGATGCTCTTTTCTCTTGATCCCGCCAATCTCGATGAAATGCTCTCCCTTATCGGAAAGGCCGCTTCCGCGAACAGGACTCATATCATACGCTTTCAAAAAAACGGCGAAAAGATGCATTATCAGTACGAATGGTGCGATCAAAATACCAGATCCCTCCGGGGAGAGGAGGAAGCAGATCCCACCTCCTATCTCTGGTTGGTGGAGAGACTTGCGCGGGAAGAGAATGTAGTGATATCCGACCTGGAATCCCTTCCTTGGGAGATATCGACAGCGAAAAATATTCTCAATTCCATGGGTATCCGATCCATCTTAGCGATCCCGATTTTTTCGACATACGGTTCCCTAACAGGCTGTATGGCTATTGAAAATATCGGGGAACCGAAGAAATGGACGGCTGAAGAAGTCCAAACCTTACGATCGGTTGCCGAGATGCTGAGTATATACTGGGAGCACGAGGAGGCAGTGAGGGCCCTGAAAGAAAGTGAGAAGAAGTACAGGGACCTCTATGAAGAATCCAGAAAGATGGAAGAGGTCTATCGTTCCCTTATGATCTCCTCCCTGGACGCGGTCCTTATTACCGATACGGAAGACCGGGTCAAATATCTCAGTCCTTCATTCGTCAAGCTCTTTGGATGGACTTCAGAAGAAGTCGCAGGAAAGTGTATTCCTTATATCCCTGAATCTGAAAAGGGCGCCAGCAAGAGAATCATGAAGGATGTGGTTGAAAAGGGCGTGGAAGTGAATGAATATGAGACGAGGAGAATGACAAAGAAGGGGCGAACCCTGGACATACATCTTAACGCTTTTCGCTATAATGATCACGAACAGCGGCCGGCAGGGGTACTGTACATTCTTCGAGACGTCTCCGACAAGAAAAAACTCGAAGCCCAACTGATCAGGGCCCAGAGGATGGAGGCGATTGGCACCCTAGCCGGGGGAATCGCCCATGATTTTAACAACAATCTCCAGGCGATCTTCGGGTGCACCGAAATACTGAAGCTTGGCAAGGAGAAGAGTCACCCGGACTATGATAAACTGATAACCATTGAAAAATCCGCCCGAAGGGCGAGTAATCTATCGAAACGCCTTCTTGTTTTTAGCCGTAATATGGAGAGTATGTTTGAACCTGTTGATCTCAACCACGAGGTCCAACAGGTTTTAAAGATTCTTGAACGGACAATTCCAAAGATGATTACCATAGAAATGGAGCTGGAGAAGAACGGTAAAAAGATCAGGGCGGACCCTGGACAGATTCAGCAGATAATGATGAACCTGGCGGTTAATTCCCGTGATGCCTTGCCTGAAGGCGGAAGACTTGGTTTTAAAACGAAAAGAGTCATCCTTGATGAGGCATATTGCTCCACCAACCCCGGATATCAGCAGGGAGAATATGTTCTCCTGACCGTTTCGGACGACGGCTGTGGTATGGAAAAGGAAATTTTTGATCATATCTTCGAACCCTTTTTCACGACAAAAAAGAAAGATGAGGGTACGGGCCTTGGTTTGGCCATCGTCTACGACCTGGTGAGAAGTCACGGAGGTTATATAAAGTGTACCAGTAAATCAGGGGAAGGAACGACCTTTAATATATATTTCCCTGTCATAGAAGAGGATTTCGATCCAATCAACAAGACAGGGAATGAAATCCCTTCCATAGAAGGAGGAAATGAAACCATTCTCTTGGTCGACGATGAAGATACCAACAGAGAACTCGGAAAAGAGATACTCGCCGGGGCCGGATATAACGTGATTACCGCCTCTGATGGCGAGAGCGCTTTTCAATATTATCAGAACAAGGACATCATGGGTAAGATCGATTTAGTAATCCTGGACTTGATCATGCCCGGGAGGGGGGGGAGAAAGATCCTTCAGGATCTCGTCAGAATAAATCCCCATGTGAAGGTTATTGTCGCAAGCGGATATACCGGGAGGGAATCAACCAGAGAAGTCATGGAAGCCGGAGCAATAGACTTTATAAGTAAGCCCTATGAAATGAACAGGATGCTTGAAATGGTTCGAAGAATCCTTGATCAGACATGAAATCGGAAAAGGGAATATCGATTGATGAGAACATCCGAAAACATGTTGAGATTTCCCGTAGCGTCCGGCGATTATATGATAAGCGGTCGGCAAAACATAATAATTAATGCTTATCTCGGCACCTGTGTGGGCTTAACCCTCTGTGACCGGGAGGCCGATATAGGTGGATTGATCCATCTCCTTCTTCCCGAGCCGACAAGCAGCGATATGATCTTTGGAAAACCGGAGAATTACGCCCTGACAGGGCTTCCCGTTTTCTTAAAGGCCCTCTGCAATGAAGGGGCCAAGATGGAAAGGCTGGAGGCCACGATCGCGGGCGGGGCACTGATCGGGCCCCTGACAGAAATGGATCTGAATCTCGATATAGGCGGACGGACCGTCGAAATCGTGGAAAGTATGCTTAGCCAATGGCGTATTCCGGTCCTGATGAGTGAAACCGGCGGCTTCTTCAGCTACCGGCTGAGCCTGGATTTAATGACATGGCAAAGTTCCATTGAACCTTTCAGCATAGCAACGGCCGTTGAAGAGGCAGATTTCGAAAAGCCGGACAGTGTCCAACTCGATAACGTCATTGAAAGCGTTCATTCCATCCCCCAGATAGTCCTGAAAATAATCCGAATGATTCGAGACGATTCCCGTAGTCTGCAGGATTTGGCCGGGGAAATCCGCCGGGATCAGGTTATTACTGCCAAGGTCATGAGACTCTGCAATTCCGCGTTTTTTCACCAAAAAATGAATGTAGACTCCATTGACCGGGCACTTGTCCTGTTGGGGGAGAAACAGCTTTTACAGCTGGTTGTTTCCGCCGTGTTCAAAGATTTTTTTTCACAAAAGATTCAAGGTTACTCCCTCTGCAAAGGCGGCCTTTTTAATCACGCCCTCGGGACCGCCCTATTAAGCGAGCAACTGGCCGTTCTCACGGGGAAGGTATCGGCTGATATCGCCTATACAGCGGGACTAATACATGATATAGGAAAGGTAGTCCTTGACCAGTACATGGGAAAGGCTCACCCCTTCTTATATCGTCGAACCCTCGTGAATGGTGAAACCCTTTTGACGGTGGAACGTGAGGCCTTCGGGATAACCCACAATGAGGTCGGCAGCAGGCTGGCAGTACGATGGTCACTGCCAGAAGCCTTTATCGATGTTATACAAAACCACCACGATCCTGAAAATTCTACAATAGATTCGGTTTTAACTTATATAGTCTATTTAGCGGATCTGCTCATGTCCCGATTCCTAGTAGGACAGGAATTGGACCGGTTGAACACGGAACATCTGGGTTCACGTCTTCAAAAAATCGGTCTATCATATAAACAACTTCCATTTATTATTGACAACATCCCCCGCCAAATATTCAGTCTTCCCGCCCAATCAACGGACTTCGAAATGTAATGGATTCACCCCCCCTGTTGAGATAGACCACGTTCCACCAGGACGGCCCCGGATAGGATCCATGGGTCAACTGTCTGAAATCGATGGTCCTGAATACATGGAATAATCACCGGAACCCGGCGTTTTCAAACTTAAAAATATTTAAGTAAAAATAATCCTTTTAACCTTGACACAACATTAATCATTATTAAATATTAAAATATAATATACTAAAAAATTGGGAGGAATAATCATGGAAACAACATCCTTTTCAATACCCAATATTAGCTGCGGCCATTGTGTAATGACTATTAAACGGGAATTGGGCGAGCTTGACGGAATTTCCAGTGTGGATGGAGATCCTGGAAAAAAACAGATCCTTGTGGACTGGGATCCCCCTGCCACGCTGGAAAAGATCAAATCCACCCTGAAGGAAATCAATTATCCGGCCGCGGACTGATGGGAATTAAGATATCCGGGGCCCGGCCCCAATGCGGAAAGGCCAACGGGAACTCCGGAAAAGAGTATGTACAAATAACATCGTGACATAAATCTCTTTGGAGTATATATTTGTGGCCCGCACCATAAGGAATATCGTTAATGGAGGCAAATTGCATACTATAGCTTGTCCTAAGCTGTTATTTTAACTTGAATTTCAATGTTACCCATAAAACCCATAAAAGGAATATCGGCTTCTTCAATCAGATTTCTGATCTGCCTGGCCTTTTTTTCACTGTTTTATACGGGCCCTTCTCTGGGGGCAGAGAGACCTATCCCAAAACCGGAAGGGCTTGTCAATGATTTCGCCAATGTGATACCGGGGGGAGAGGAACAAAAAATCAGAGCCGTTACCTCGGAACTCCTTGCGAAGACCGGAGTACCGATCGTCGTCGTCACCATGCCGGATATCGGCGGAGCGGAATATAACGACTATGCGAATCGTCTCTATTCGAAATGGGGAATCGGTAAAAAGGGCGAGGATAAAGGGGTGCTTATTTTTGTTACGATCAAGGAGAGAAAGATGAGGATCGAGACAGGGTACGGCGTGGAAGGCATTCTCCCCGACGGCCTTGTGGGTGAAATAAGGGACAAATACATGATCCCTTACCTGAAACAGAATAAATATGGAGAAGGGATTCTCAACGGGACCATGGCCGTTGCCCTCGAGATCGCTAAGGACTCGGGGGTCGAACTGACAGGACAGGTCCCATTGACTCGTCCCAGGCAGCGCAGGCGATCGGGATTCTCTTTTCTGCCTTTTCTGTTGATCTTTCTCTTTTTAATATTGGGTGGCGCACGCGGGCGCGGTTTCTGGCTACTGTTTCTGCCCTTTCTGTTCGGCGGTGGGGGGCGTGGCTCCGGCTTTGGCAGTGGAGGCATGGGCGGAAGTTTCGGTGGGTTTGGCGGCGGTTTCGGCGGCTTCGGCGGAGGTATGAGCGGAGGCGGTGGAGCAGGAGGAAGCTTTTAACAGGGAGTTACCATGGGAAAGATTCCAAAGGATCCGAAGGAGATATTTCAGGATATTATCGAAGACTACAAGGGCCTTTTCGGCGACGATCTTTTAAGCATCATCCTTTATGGGAGTGCTACGGGCCGGGATTACCGGCCAGGTGAATCGGATATCAATTTCATGATCGTACTTTCAGAGGATGGTATTGAAAGTATTGACAGGGCCTTCAAGACCCTAACCAAATGGCGGAAAAGAAAGGTCGCTATTCCCTTATTCCTGACGCACCATTACATAGAAACGTCAACGGATGTCTTTCCCATTGAATACCTGAATTTTCAAAATAATCATATCCTCGTTTATGGCGATGATTTTCTTGAGGATCTTTCCTTTGAAAAGGAATTATTAAGACTTCAATGCGAACGTGAGATCAAAGGGAAACTGCTCCTGCTCAGGAAATCCTTTCTGGAAAGCCTCGGCAGGGGAAGGATACTGAAAGAGGTTATCAGCCAATCCATACAGGCGTTTTTATCCTTATTTGAAGCCCTGCTATTTCTTAAAGACGTAAAGGTCCCCATGGGAAAACGATCCATAATGGAAACGGCATGCGAAACCTTTGGTATGGATAAGACTCTTCTTATAAGCCTCCTTGATATCAAAGAGCGGAAGATCAAACCCAAAGACAGTGAACTCCTGGAGATATTCAAGAAATACCTGAAAGAGATTCGAGGTCTCGCAAATATTGTGGACGAATTAGGAGGATGACATGTCTCAAACCCAGAAAATATTGCTGATTATTGCCATTATCATTTTGGTTGTTATTGTGGTGCCCTTTGTCTATCTGAAGGGTACGTATAATAATCTTGTAACCATGGATGAAACGGTGAAGGGGGCCTGGGCCCAGGTGGAGAATCAACTGCAACGTCGATACGACCTGATTCCCAACTATGTTGAAACGGTTAAAGGCTACGCCGCTCATGAAAAAGAGGTCTTCCTAAAGGTGACCGAGGCCCGCTCCAAGGTCGCGGGCGCCAACAGCATCGACAGTAAAATCGAGGCAAACAATCAGCTCTCCTCAGCCCTTGCTCGCCTCTTGGTTGTCGTAGAAAATTACCCTCAACTGAAGGCCAACACCAATTTTATCCGTTTACAGGATGAGCTGGCCGGTACTGAAAACAGAATAGCGGTTGAGCGGCGCCGCTATAACGAGACTGTAAGGGCGTTCAATATCAAGATCAGAAGATTTCCAACCAACCTGATCGCGGGAATGTTCGGCTTTGAAAAGGCGTCATTTTTTGAGGTTCCGAAAGAGCGTCAGGAAGCACCCAAGGTCAAGTTCTAAGAAGCGGAGATTTAGAGGGATGATTCGAGCGAAACTCTGGTTTAGATGCGCGGCCATGCATGACCCGGTCACTCCCAAAATCGTCAGACCGGCGATTATCGGATGGGACGCAAAGGAAAGAAAGGTAGATCTTACCATTGAAAGACCCTTTAAGGGTGAGGAACTGGTCTTGAGAATGAAGGGTTGGGTCACGGTGGATGTGAAAAAAGTCGTTGAAATTGTAAAGAATCACGGCTTTTTGAAAGTTCTCGATGACCGGGACCTGGTAGTCGAGTGTGAAACGCCGGATGCTTACGGGAATCTTGAAAAGGATCTTCGTGCCAATTTTAACGATCAGGTTCATCTCGAGATATCAGCTTAAATAAATATATGAAGAAAGAGGAAGAAGATATTATCCATATTCCTGTTGAGGGAATACTGGATCTGCACACTTTCCCCCCTCGTGAAATCGGAGACCTTTTAGAGGAGTATATCAGGGTCTGCCTCGAAAATGGGATCTATGAGGTAAAGATCATTCATGGGAAAGGCAGAGGAACCCTTCGCCGTAAAGTCCACGCCATCCTTAAAAAAAATCCCCTGGTAATGGAGTTCAGGCTCGACAGCGGCCCTTCCGGCTGGGGGGCAAGCATTGCAACCCTGAGAAACCCTTCAAAACAATAATCGGCCCATCAGGATTAATAATCGGCCATCCTGGACCTTTACGCAATCCGGGATGAACATCTTTTCTCTTTTACCTTGACTATCAGAAGCATTTAGATTATGAGAATATGTTCAACTTATTAAAATAATTAAATAAGATCATTATACATTTATACTGAATTTCCATTGGGCCGGATCATTTTATCATGGAAAAAACAAGCGCGGTGATTGAAGAAAGAAGGAAAAAGGTAGAAAGCCTGAGGGCCATGGGAACGAATCCTTATCCGGCGGGATATGACTTTGACATAACCGCATCCGAGGCCGTGGAACGGTTCGGCCACTTGGACCCGGAGGCCCTGGAAAGGGAAAAAGGGACATTCTCCATGGCGGGAAGGGTCATGTCCATTCGAGGATTCGGAAAGGCTTCCTTTATCCACGTAAAGGACAGCACCGGTCGAATCCAGGCATATATAAGGAAGGACAGGGTAGGAGATGAACAATATAGACTCTTCAAAATGATGGACATAGGGGATTTTATCGGCATAAGAGGTTCTTTTTTCAAGACAAAGACCGGTGAATTAACGATTCTGGCGGATAAAATAAAGCTTCTCACCAAGACACTGAGACCGCTCCCCGAAAAGTGGCACGGTCTTTCCGACATAGAGATACGGTATCGCCAGCGCTATCTGGACCTGATAGTAAACGATCATGTGAAAGAAGTATTCATCCTGAGGAGCAGGATTATTCAGTCTTTCAGGCATTTTTTCATCAACAGGGGATTTTTAGAGGTTGAAACGCCTATGATGCAGCCTATTCCGGGCGGAGCCACGGCTAGGCCCTTCAAGACCTTTCATAATACCCTCGGGATGAATCTTTATTTAAGGATCGCGCCCGAATTATACCTGAAAAGGCTTGTGGTCGGTGGGCTGGAGAAAATCTTTGAAATAAACCGAAATTTCAGGAATGAAGGCATCTCGGTTCAGCATAATCCGGAGTTTACGATGCTTGAATTCTATCTGGCCTACGCGACCTATGAAAACCTGATTTCCCTGACAGAGGACCTTTTTAATCACATCCTGCAGGAAACCATGGGAACCAATACCATTGAATATCAAGGGAATAGACTTGATTTCACACCGCCCTGGCCGAGGGTCTCCTTTTTTGACTCCCTGCGTGAAATGGCGGGTGTTACGAATCAGGCTTTAAGCGACTTGAAAGCGGCTATTGAATTCGCCCGGGGCCATAACATTACCCTCTCAAAAATGGACAGCCTCGTAAAAGTGCTCGCAAAGATTTTTGACCAGATAGTAGAACCTAAATTGATCAATCCGACATTCATAATCGGATATCCAACCGATATATCACCACTTTCAAGGAAGAATGACGTGAATCCGGAAATAACGGACAGGTTTGAACTGTTTATTGCGGGCAAGGAGATTGCCAACGCCTTCACGGAGTTAAATGATCCCGATGACCAGAAGGAAAGGTTTATGAATCAGGTAGTGCTGAGAGATTCAGGTGATGAGGAGGCCCAATTTATGGACGAGGACTATATTACAGCACTGGAGCACGGCCTGCCACCAACGGCGGGGGAGGGCATTGGAATTGACAGGGTTATTATGCTCATGACCGATTCACCGTCCATTAGAGATGTGATCTTTTTTCCCCATATGAGGACCAAATAATGCCCCTCGATCATTCGGAGAGATCCTTTCCTCATAAACCGGGGCGGTATCCGTATGTTTTTTGAACTCTTCCTAGGCTTAAGATACCTGATGGCCAAACGGAAACAGGCCTTTATCTCTATTATCACGGTGATTTCCGTAGTGGGGGTCATGGTAGGAGTCATGGCATTAATTATCGTCCTATCGGTAATGAACGGTTTCAGGGCGGACCTGCTGTCCAAGATCCTCGGGGTAAAGGCCCATCTTAGGGTGAGTAATTACGGCGGCGCCTTCGATAACTATGATAAGTTGTTAAAGGATATCAGCGGGGTTGAAGGGGTCATCGGAACGACACCCACCATTTACAGCCAGGTAATGGTGAACAGCGAAGGGTTCACTTCCGGCGCTTTCCTGAGAGGAGTGGATACAAAAACTACCGGCACAGTTATCAACATTGAACCGATGATCAAGCAGGGCTCCCTGTCTTCCCTGGATGATTATCATGATGGATTGCCCGGAATAATAGTCGGCAGTGAGCTTTCCAAGCAAATAGGAGCCCTCCCCGGAGATACCCTGACCGTGATCTCGCCCCAGGGTAAATTGACGCCCCTGGGCAGGACACCCAATAGCCGCAAGTTCCGGGTGACCGGCCTCTTTAACTCGGGTATGTACGAATATGATCTGTCCATGATATTCATATCCCTTAAGGAGGCCCAGGATTTTTTGGGATTCGGTAATCGGATAACCGCCATTGAAGTCAAGGTAAAGGATGCATACCTGTCCGACCGCGTTGGTGAATCCATACAGGAACGACTGGGCTATCCCTTCTGGGTTCAGGACTGGAAGGCCATGAACAGAAGCCTGCTCAAAGCCCTTGAGCTGGAAAAATTCGCCATGTTTGTCATACTGATCATGATCGTGTTAGTAGGGGCCTTGAACATTATAAGCACCCTCGTCATGGTAGTTATGGAAAAGATAAGGGATGTGGCTATTCTCAGGGCAATGGGGGCCGCAAAAAAGAGTATCATGGGTATTTTTATCCTGCAGGGTCTCCTTGTCGGCCTCGCGGGAACATTGGCGGGACTCGGGTCAGGACTCCTTATTTGTCATCTGTTATCAAAGTATAAATTTATTGAGCTGCCCTCGGATGTCTATTATATCTCGACACTACCGGTCAGGGTGGAGACATTGGATGTGGTTCTTGTTACCCTGTCGGCTATTTTAATCTCTTTTTTAGCAACGATTTATCCGTCATGGTATGCATCGAGATTAAATCCGGTTGAGGCCTTGAGATATGAATAAATATCCATGGGACGGAAAAGGCATTATCGGGTGACTTGAATGCTTGAGCTCAGGAATATTCATAAATCCTTCAACCATAACGGGAATGTCATCCATGTTCTGAACGGCATTAATATGACTGTCCGGCCCGGAGAAAGTATGGCGATTATGGGGGCATCAGGAGTGGGGAAATCCACCCTGTTGAATATTATCGGATCATTGGAGG